>NZ_JAVRIC010000019.1 GCF_031846245.1 Banduia mediterranea
GTGCCGAACGATCAAACACGGTTGAAAGTCATGGCGCCCTGGATTCATGCGCTCATGGTCCGCGAGGTCTGCAATGCCCAAAAGCTGGCGCGGCGCTGTACGGCCCATCCTGCGAAGCGGCTGCATACAACCTGCACCTTGACCACTTCGGTGGATTGCCTCGTTGTTGGGAACCACTCATCGCATACCCCCGGACGGCGATGACGTTTTCCTAAGACTAACGCCTGAATGGAGGCAGCCGCATCACCTGCCCAGGTGATATTTGTCGATTTTTTGACCCAGCCCGGAAATACCGGACTGTCAGAACGCCGCAATGCCGGTCTGCGCGCGGCCCAGGATCAGGGCGTGAATGTCGTGGGTGCCTTCGTAGGTGTTGACCACTTCCAGGTTGACCAGGTGACGGATCACGCCGTATTCGTCGGAGATGCCGTTGCCGCCGTGCATGTCGCGCGCGGTGCGGGCGATGTCCAGCGCCTTGCCGCAGGAATTGCGCTTGAGCAGGGAGGTGATCTCGGGCGCGGCGCCGCCTTCGTCCTTGAGGCGGCCCAGGCGCAGACAGGCCTGAAGACCGAGCGCGATTTCGGTCTGCATGTCCGCCAGCTTTTTCTGGATGAGCTGGTTGGCGGCCAGCGGCCGGCCGAACTGCTTGCGGTCCAGGGTGTACTGGCGGGCGGCGTGCCAGCAGAATTCGGCGGCGCCGAGCGCGCCCCAGGCGATGCCGTAACGCGCGGAGTTGAGGCAGGTGAACGGCCCGCGCAGGCCGCGCACGTCCGGGAAGATGTTGTCTTCCGGCACGAACACCTCGTCCATCACGATCTCGCCGGTGATCGAGGTGCGCAGGCCGACCTTGCCGTGGATCGGCGGCGCGCTGAGACCATCCATGCCCTTTTCGAGGATGAATCCGCGAATCCTGCCGGTATCGTCCTTGGCCCAGACCACGAAGACGTCGGCTATCGGGGAATTGGTGATCCACATCTTTCTGCCACTGAGCCGGTAGCCACCATCAACGCTGCGGGCACGTGAGGCCATACCGTCCGGGTCGGAACCGTGGTCGGGCTCGGTGAGGCCGAAGCAGCCGATCAGCTCGCCGGTGGCGAGCTTCGGAAGATATTTGCGTTTCTGCGCCTCGGTGCCGAACTCGTTGATCGGCACCATCACCAGCGAGGATTGCACGCTGAGCATGGAGCGGAAGCCGGAGTCGATACGCTCGACCTCACGCGCGACCAGACCGTAGCTGACATAGCCGAGACCGCCGCCGCCGTATTCGGGGGGAATCGTCATGCCGAGCAGGCCGAGTTCGCCCATCTCGCGGAAGATCGCCGCCTCGGTGCGTTCGTGACGGAAGGACTCCAGCACGCGCGGCATCAGGCTACCCTCGCAATAGGCGCGCGCGCTGTCGCGGATCAGACGCTCCTCGGCGCTGAGCTGGTCTTCGAGGGACAGTGGATCATCCCACTGAAAGGGTCTGGGTTCGATCATCGCGGGGTTTCCGGTTGGAGGGGCGGCACGCTCATCACACTTGGTCACATCGGTTGCCTGCGCGTTGCGAGACTCACAAACAGTGCAGTCTGCACATTACGCAGCCTTTCATCGCTTTTGCTTCAGCAGGCTTTCCGCCGGGATGCCAAACACTTCATGCAGACCGGCAATCATGCGCAGGGTCAATGGCCGTGTACCGCGAAGCACTTCGTAGACCCGGTTGGGCCGACCGATCACCGTCGCAAGATCCTGCACGCTAAGCCCGCCGCGTTCCATGCCGTACTCAATGGCGGGGACCGCGTCCGGCAGTTCCATCGGATAGTGTTTGCGCTCACAGGCCTCGACCAGCGCCACCAGAACGTCCAGTCGGTCGCCTTCGACCGTGCCGGCCTCGGCATGCATCAATCCGTCAATTTCCACGAGGGTGGAACGATAGTCCTGTTCGGTCTTGATGGGCTTGATATTCAGATGTTGAACACCACCCACCCATCCTTGAGGATGCCGACGTTGCCATAGTACCGCTTGATTTGATTCGGAGTTTCTCAATCCGCCTTGAGCACATCCCGATACCAGGCGAGCGTGGGTTCCTCGGCGCCCGCATGTTCCGGGGAATCGCTCCAGAAGTCCTTGAGCGTCTTGAGCGCGATCACACGCATGCGGCGATCTTAGTCCCAAAATGGGACTCTCTTCAACCGGCCTCCGTCCGACGTTGCGGAACGCTTTCCTCAACCGGTCAATGCGTCGCCCGGATAGACCACAGGATTTCTGCGGGTCACAAGCCTTGCTTCGGGCCGGCGCCCACCATCATCCTTGCGCCGACATCGGTGCCGAAGACCTCGGGGTCGTACATCGCTTCCACGCGCGGCGGCGCCACGGCAAAGTCGCCCTCGGCGACCGCCTGGCCGGTCCATTGCAGTCGGTAGCTGCCGGCGGCCAGCGTATCCGCGTAATGGCGCACCGCGTCGAAGCGCAGTTCACGGTGATAGAACGGGTACGGGTAGCCATTGCGCTCATCGCTGGCGGCATCCCCGGCCGAGGCGGTCGCCAGCTGGGTGTTGACCGGCTCGATGCCGCCCGGTACCGGATCGTCCACCACCACGAAGAACCGTGCGGCCGGCACCGACACATTGACCGTGACGCGCACCAGATCGCCGCGATTCAGCTGATACGGCGGCTGCATCACCTTCCAGTTGTCGCCGTCGCGCCGCGCGTACTGGCGACGGATCTCGAAGCCGGCATTGCTGCGCTTCACCGCCTCATCGAGTTCGACATAGCGCATTCGGGCCGCGAAATAGGCTCGCCCTACACCGCTGGCATCGATGTTCAAATCACGGCGATGCGGCTCGTCGGACGCTTCCAGCGGCGCGCGCAGCAAAGTCGGAGGCGCCTTGCGATCGTCCAGCCTCGCCGTGCCGAGATCGGTGTCACCAAGCTGCGCGGCGATGTCCAGCGCCAGCGGGCCGGACTCGTGGCGCTCGGCATAGTCAGCCAGCGCGGTGCTGCACCAGACGTTCTCCTGCGTGTTGTACCAGTGCGTGCTGCGCTTGCGCGCCTGGGTCACCGCACGCGCCAGCTTGAACGGCAGTTCGCTGTCCGTCGCCTCGCTGGCGACCAGCGCCGTCAGCGCGGCGCAGTTGCTGCGGTTGTCGCTGCCCAGCAGCGACGCTGCCCAGTTCGGCGATTCGTCTCGCAGCCACAGACGGCCGGCGCTTTCGTCTGCGCGCGACAGCAGCAGTTCGCGCGCGCGCTGCACCGTCGGCGCATTGAGGCCGGTGGCCGCCTGCAACATCATCGCCTGACCGAACAGGTTCATGCGCGGCAGTTGCGGTTCGAAGCGCATCACATCGGCGGCGCTGAGCTTGCCGTAGCCCTTGAGTCCGGCCAGCGAGACGGCGCGCACGGTGGAACGTGCATCCAGTGAGCCGTAACCGAAGTCCTTCTTGAGCAGGCCTTGGTTGTAGTCGATCAGCTTGTCGCGCACAGTGGCCGGCGCTTCGAAGCCGGCCTGCTTGAGCCAGCCGAAAGCCAGCAAGGTGTAGGCACTGAGATAAGGGCTTTCGTGTCGGGTTTCCGGCACCCAGAACGCCATGCCGCCGTCCCCGGTCTGGAACGAGGCCGCGTTGTCCAGGGTGTCGCGGATCAGCTGTTCGGCCTGCGGCCATTCGAAATCCAGATACGGTTTGAGTCGCAGGTAATGCGCCGCCATCACCGCCTTGGTAAGGCGTTGCTCCCAACACAGATAGGGATAGTCGCGCACGTATTCGAAGGCGCCATCGACATTGCCGAGCACGCTGGGCGACAGTTGCAGGCTGAATTCCCCGCCGAGGATCGGCGCCGGCGTCTGCAGCGGCACCTGGGTGTTCCCGGCTTCGAGCTGGCCGTAGTCGGCCGCCGTCGACGTGGGACGGCGCGGCTTCACCGCCACGCTGTGGCGCAGCGCATCGCCATCATCGCCACTGCCGGCCTGAGCCTCGAATTCGATCGTGCCGGCGCGGTTGTCGTCGGTATCGACCGCGACATCGACATAGACCGTGCGCCGCTCGAACGGCGCCAGCGATACGATCTCCTGCGTCTGCGCCTGCGCGGCGCCACTGGCACGGATCGACACCGGCACTTCGCGCGTGGCCTGCGTACGATTGAGCACGGTGAAGCCAGCGCGAAAACGGTCGCCGCCCAGCACCTGGTTGGGCATCGCCGGGCGCAGCTCGATGTCCTTGGACACGGCGAGCTTGCCGCTGCCGAGACCGAGCCGGTCCTGCGCCGTGACCGCCAGGGCCAGCACACGCCAGTTCGTCAGATTGTCCGGTGCTTCGAATTCGAAATGGGCCTGACCCAGCGCGTCGGCGTCCAACGCCGGGTTCCAATAGGCCACGAACTTTTCGACGGATCGCAGCGACAGCGCGGCACCTCCATCGCCACCGGGGCTGGCGCCTTTCTTCTCGATCTTCTGGCGACCGATCAGTCGCGTCAGCAATCCGTAGTTGTTGAGATCCAGCGGGTCGAGCTGCAGCAGACCGTCATAGGGATCGAAGTAGTCCTCGCCGCCCTGGATCAGGTCGAATACGGCATCGTCGAGTACCGCGACAGCGTACTGCACCGGCGCCAGCGCGGCGCCGGCCTGATGCGGCCGCGCGGCCAGACTGACGTTCACGCGATCTCCGGGTCGATAGCGCTCGGCCTGCGGCGTGACCTGCACATCGATCCGCTTGTAGGGGTCGGCCACCGGCATTTGCGCGTAACCCATGCGGAACGTGGGCTTGCCGAGGTCCGGGCCGTCCTTGGGCGGCGGCGCCGCCCGCGGCGACATCACCACCACCGAGACGTAGGCGCCCGGCAGGTAGTCGGGCTTGACCGGAATTTCGATCACCGGCGTATTGCCTTCGAGCGTCTGCACCCAGGCGTCGAGCACGCCATAGCGCTCCACGCTGATCAGCGCCTGCGCGCCGGGATACGGGTTCTTGACCAGATAGCGCGCGGTGTCGCCGACCGCGTTCGTAGCCTGCTCCGGCGACAGTTCCAGCGACAGGTCCGGCCGTTCTTCCCAGACCACGTATTGCGAACCGCGCGCGTACAGATACAAGCGAGTCTGCTGCAGACGGTCCTCGGTATCACGCACCATCGCGGTGATGCGGTAGCTGCCGGCTTCATCCGGGGTGAAACCGCAGCGGGTGGCGGTCGCGGCGGAGCGGCCCTTGCACACTGCGACTTCGATCCACTCGCGGGTGTACTGCGGTAGATAGGCGTTGCCCGGGCCAAGCACGCGCGCGACGCTGGTCTGCTCGCGCTCCACCTTGATGTAGCTCGGCGAGCCGGCCGCCGGTTGGCCGACTGTATCCACCACCAGCCAGTCCACCGAGGCTGGCTTGCCGGCGTCGAGCAACCAGCCGCGATAGCGCAGGCCGATCAGGCGGTCGCGTGCCGTGTATGGAATGCTGGCGGTGGACGCGATGCTGCGGCCGCGATCATCGCGCACCGACGCTTCGGTGACGAGGCGTCCGTAGGCGATGCCGCCATCCGGTACGTCCAAGGGCGTGGCGAAGGTACCATTGACATCGGTACGCCCTTCCCGCGTCGGCAGCACGATCACGTCACGCGCCGCGCCGTCGTCACTGTCGAACTCAAAGCCGAAGGTCTGCGGCGTTCTGGGTTCGAAGGCCTGCGGCGTGATGCGTGCGGTGATGCGCGCTGGCGCTTCGCCATACGGACCGCCACCGTGCAGGCTGGCGCTGAGGCGGGCTTCCAGGGTCTGCTGCGGTTTCGCGCTCGACGCCGCCAGTTCGGTCGATACGTGATAGCTGGCCGGCGTGAAATCAGAGACCAGCACGCGCAGGGGCTGCAAGGTCTCCGTGGCTTCGCCCTCGCCCGCCTCCAGTTCGAAGCGATACCAGCCCACCGCGGCCTGCGGTGGCAGCTTGAACTCGCCGTGCACGGCGCCGTAGGCATCCAGCCTCACGGTGTCGCGTTCATGCACCACGCTGTTGGTTGGGTCGAACACGCGCAGCGCGTAGCGCGTCTCGGGCGCCGCCGACAGGCCGCTGCCGGCAGCGTCGCGCATGTACAGTTTGTACTGAATGCGGTCACCGGCACGATAGACGCCCTGCGCTGTGGTGCCCCAGGCGCGCAGATGGCCATTGCGGCGCCGCTGCCAACTGCTGACCTGGTAGTTCGATGCGCGATAGACATCAACCCGGAAATCGTAGTCCAGCGGCAGCACGGCGATGTCCTCGCCCTGCGTGACCCGCGCCATCAGCGGCTCGTCGGCACTCCAGCCCAGATGCTCAAGCTCGGGATCAAGCTCGCGCGTACCCGGCAGCCAGGCCAGACCCTGCCCGTCGGTCTGCGCACTCGCCGGCGCAGAATTCGCCGCCGGCGCCAACCTCGCCAACATCGCCGGATAGATTTCGACCTTGGCATCCACCACCGGAGCGCCGGTCTGCAGATCGCTGACCCAGGCCAGAGCGTTGTCGTGGCCGAGCTTGATGTGCACCTGCCAGGGCGTGACCTCGGCAAAAAATTCCGGCGCGTCGCGGTCCGGCGGCGTGGTCTGCGGGCGGGTCCGCAAGCTGCCGCGCAAGGCGCCGGAACGGCCATCGAGCAGATCGCGCACACCGGCTTCAACCGCGTAGGCGATGTCGCGCGGACCTTCGATCACGCGTTGCGTGGCCTGCGCAGTGTCTAGCCCCTGGGCCGTCAGCCGGTCATAGTGGATGTCGATGCGGTCGAGATTGGTCACCACCAGCGGCAGCTCGGAATCGATGCCCTGTTCCACGACCGATTGTGGATGCTGTAGGCGCAGCGCCGGATCGCGGTGCCCGGTCTGCAGCCTCAATTCGACCGGCGCCGCCAGCGGGCGATCGAAACCGTCCTTGAGCCTCGCATCCAGGCTCACCCGGTATTGGGTCGCCGCCTTCCACGGGTATGGCAGCGTCACCGAATAGGTTTCGCCGGCGCGGTTATAACGACGCAGCTCAACCCGTTCGTCGGCCGCCGCCCAGGCATCGAAATCACCGCGCCCGGCCAGCGGATCGGGTGACAGCGTGATCGCCGCGCCGACCGCGGCCGGCGCCACCGGCGACGAGAATTCCAGCCGGATCGGAGACAAGGGCTCACAGGCGGGGGCCGGGGCACCGGGGCCGAAAGTCTTGCGCTTGCCGTCGACCGTGCAGCTGAAACCGCGCCATTCGAAGTTCGGGAAGGTATGCAGCGTCGTGATGCGACGGCTTTCGACACCTTTTTCGACACCGAACGCCGATCGCAGACCCGGCACCACGCGCAAGGCGTAATTGCGGTCCGCCTGCAAGGGCGCTTCGGGATAGACCGACCATTGCTCACGCGCCTCACCATCCGGCGTGTAGAACGGCGTGCGCGCGTCGAACAGGCTGGGCTCAACCGTCACCGCCACATCGTCGAAGCGCAGGCTTGTCGCCACCGAAGCGGCCGTGACCGGTTGCGAGAACCGGACCTGCATCACCGGCTGCGTCGGTGAGGCCCAGCCGCCGGACGAAGCGTAGCGCACCGTGGGCCGGGCGGTGACGAATTCATGGCTCACGCTCCTGGCGAGCCGCGTACCGTCCTCGGCTGCGAGGTCCGCGCCGAGTTCCACGGTGTAGCGCGTGGCTGAAAGCAGATGCGCGTCGCGCGGCAGCTGGCAGGCCAGTACCTTCGGGTCCAGCCATCGCCATTCGCAGGGTACGGCCGGGCGGATCGTGACCGGAACCTCATCTGCCGTGCGTTCCATGCGTCCCAACGGCACCACGTCGCGGTCGAAACTCAGGGTGATCTGCTGGCCGGCGTCGACATCGTTTCCGGCCGGCGTAATGCGACGCAGTTCAAGCCCATGCGCCGCCTGCACGGCACCCAGACCGCACAACAGCAGCCACGGAGCGAAGCGGCTTGAAGACTGTGTCATCGTCAGGGCGTGCTCGTCTTGATTCGGACATACCGAATCTCGGAGGCGTTGTGGACCAACAGGATTTCGCGCAGTCCCTGGGTGTCCTGCCAACGCATTTCGGTATCGGATTGCGAATCCGCCGGCGCCGGCACCAGCCCCAACAAGGCCAGCGCCTCGGCGCCGGGCTTGACGTCATCAAAGCCGGACAGCGTGATCCAGTCGGCCTTGCCGTCGATGAAGGCAATGTCGGCATTGGCCGTACGATAGCGACAGTTCTCGCCATAGGCGCTGCGCTCGCACTGCGTCGGCGGGCCCAGCAGCACCGCCACGCGCCCGGCATCGGCGCCCACCAGTGCCGGGACGGACACGACCTGCGGCTGCCGGCGTGCGAGATCCTCGAACGCCGCTGCGTAGTCGTAACGGTCTGGTCGCTGCCACCACCAGACCAGAGCAAGGACCACCAACAGCAGCAGGGGAAGCGACCAACGCAGGGTCTTGTCCAAGGTATGGGCGCGGCTCGGGCTTACGCGTATCCTAACAGCCCCTCGCGGCCGTCCAGTGACGGCCTTCGCGATCCGCCGATTCTCGGCACGCAGGCCGAACCCCGTTCAAGGCCTCAAAAAAGAAAACCGGACTCCGCTTCGATGCCGTTTCTGATTGCCACCCTGTTCGCCTTGGCCCTGGGACCGGTGCTGTACGCCTGGGCGAGACGGCGCCCCGGTCTGGCCGAAATCGCCGACCGCGTGGTGCTGGCGCTGGTGGTGATTCTGGTGCTGCTGGAGTTCGTGCCGCATGCCTGGAGCGAGGGCGGCCTGCCCAGTCTGGCGTTCGCGCTGCTCGGCCTGTTCGGGCCCAATGCGCTGGAAAGCGCTTTCTCACGCCATCAGCGGCAGGCACATGTGGCCGCAATCGCCCTGGCGGTATTCGGTCTCACGCTGCATACCCTGGCGGACGGCGCCGTGGTGGCCGATGCCGCACACGGTTGGGGCCTGCCGGCCGCCGTGGTTCTGCATACCCTGCCGATCGGCGCCGGCGTGTGGTGGCTGCTGGCACCGGATTTCGGCCATCGCGTGGCAAGTATCGTGCTGATCGCCATGGGTGTGGGCACGGTGATCGGCTACCTGATCGGCTTGTCGCTGGAAGCGATGCTCGGTACCCGCCACTGGGTCTGGTTCGAAGCCTTTGTCGCTGGCGTGATCCTGCATGCCCTGTTCGGCCGCCCGCACCTGCATGGCGCGAGTGGACATACGCACTAGTAGTCCACCCACTTGACAGTTGTTGCGGCTATTTCCAAGAACGATTTTCTCCCTCTCTCCGGGAGAAGGTGGCAATCATCAATTCGACTCGCACCTCATATCCGTAGTCTACTCATGGAAGGACTACTAGGGTTTGGCGGTCCAAGGCTTCGTCTCGCGCAAAGATGCAAAGAAAGTCCCAATAAAAGCTGTTAATTCCTGGCTTTTGCCTTTGCGCCTCCACGTCTTTGCGCGAGAAATCCAATGCCTTTCGCAATCAGGGCTTGGCGGCGATTACATCGATCTCGACCAGCATGCCCGGTGCCACCAGACCCGCAACCTGCACGGTAGTGCGCGCCGGCAGATTCGGCTGCGCCTCGCCACCGAAGAACTGGGTGTAGCCCGCCATGAAACCCTCGAAGTCGAGCATGCCGTCGGCCTCCGGAACGCCGACCAGAAAGGCCTGCATCTTCACCACATCGCCCATGTCCAGACCCATGCCGGCCAGGGTTTCCTGAATACGCGTCAGCGCCGAAACGGTTTGGGTCTCGGTATCGCCCCAGAACTCGGCGCTGAACTTCTCGGCATCCGGCTTGGCCGGCGCCGGGGTCTTGCCGCTGAGGTACACCAGCGTCGTGTCGGCCGGCACTTCAACGGCGTTGGCGATCGGAAAGTCCGAACCCGGAATCGGGTAGCGCTTGACTTCGGTCTTCGGCGCGGGCGCCATGCCTGAATCCACGGATTTCTCGGCGTCTGCCGGGCCGGGTGAACAGGCCGCCAACAGCAAGGCGGCAGTGGCGAACACGGTCAGTGACTGAATCTTGTTCATTGCGAGGTTCCTTTACGAAATGCGTCCGCCGCTCAGGCGTGGACGCGACGATGGATCATGTCGATCACGCTGTGTGCAGAGTACACGGCCCCTTCCTGCCAGCCCGAGTGGTAGCTCATCTGATCGCCCACCAGATAGTGCCGCCCTTCGGCCTGACGCAGCACCGGATAATGCGTCTTGCGGGCCTCGTCCGACCATTCCGGTGCACAACCGAACAGGTATGGCACTTTCGACCAGCACACGCTGATGCCGTTGTCGATCATCTTGCTGTAGCCGGGATGCAGTTTTTCGCCCTGCTCCATGGCGAGCGCCAGACGCGCGCCGGGATTGAGCGCGGCGAATTTCTTGCCGACCTCGGGGCCGAAGGTGTAGGCACCGAGGATCACGCCCTTCTTCTGGTGGAAACCGTGCGGCGGATACCAGATCTGGAGGATGTCCTGCTCGGTCCAGGAAATGCCGCCGTAGATGTGGTCGTCCTCCTCCCAGAATCGGCGACTGGTCTGGAAGCCGATCTTGCACAGGTGTCCCGGTTCGACCGCCTTGAGTGCCGCGCGATAGCGGTCCGAAAAATTGTTGTCGATGCCGGCAGCGACGTAGGCCGGCGCGCCGTCGATACAGAAATCCGCGCTGAGTTCGCGTTCCCCGCCATCCGGATCCTTGAAGCGCACCCGGACCTTGTCGTCCTCGTTGAAGATGCCGGTCACCGGCACTCCGGTACGAATCACGCCATCGAGCTTGGCGACGAAGCCACGCACGATCATGTCCATGCCGCCCACGGGCTGCATCATCGTGGCCGCCATGTCCCACATTTCGGCGAACTCCATCTTGAACTGCCAGTAGTCGGACTCCAGCAGCTGATGCAGCGAATACGGTTCGTGTGGAATTCCGGGCTCGAGCATGGCCTCGCCATTGGTGAATCCGGCCCGGGGCGAGCCCGTGTACTTGAGCTGATCATCGAGGTCACCGAACTGGTGCATGAAGGCCAGCATCCGCTCCTTGTCCTCGCCCGAAAACGGCTGATCCAGCGCGTCAGTGCTGATCGCCTTGGCCAATAGCTCGGCGATGCCGCCTCGGGCGTCGGTGATCATGCGCTGCGCACGCACCGGTTTGCCCCCGAAGGCCTTCTTGCTGTGAACCCAGGCAGCCCGGTTGTCGTTGACGAACGGCTCCAGGGCCACGCCCAATTCGCGGCAGTAAGTCAAAATGCCCTGGTGGTGATACGGCAAACGCGCCGGCCCACAGTTCATGTAGAGATGGGGGTCGTCATCAAACTCGCAGAGTTGCTCGCTGTCGTACTCCACCAGTTTGTCGCCGTGGCGCGCGGTCTTGTTGCGTCCGCCGACATGCGCCGTCGCTTCGAGGATCATGCAGTCATAACCGGCCTTGCCCAGTTCGTAGGCGCTGACCAGGCCGCCGATGCCGGAACCGACGATGATGACCTTCTTGCCCTTGCCCGAACCCGCTGGCAAACGAGGCGGACCGGCATAGGCCGGCGGAACGGCCACCAGTCCCAAGGCCGTCATTGCACCATACAATTTTGAGCTGCCCGCGACGGCGCCGAGACGGCTCAGGAAATCGCGGCGCGTCCACGCCGCTCCGATTGATTCGGCCATTTGGCGGCTCCTCAGTTCTGGGTCTGACTCATGCGCTGAACCAGCGCTTCGATTTCTGCGTCGCTGCAGTCGCCGCAAAGCCCGCCGGGCATCAAGGTGCCCGGCACTCCGTTGCGGACGCTTTCCAGCAGCGCCGGCATCCCCTTTTCAAGGCGGGGCGCCCACTCGGCCTCGCGACCGTACTTGGGAGCGCCTCCGGCTCCGGTCGCGTGGCAGGCTCCGCAGACCTGCATTTTCTGGTCGAGGTCGGCGGCCTGTGCCTCCCCGATGGCACCGAGCAGGCCGAATGCGGCAATCGCCGCGGCTCGCCGGCCTTGCTGTGTGAAACGTAGCCCCAACATGTGCTTGCCCCCGAAGTGCTCAGTCATACGTCACGAAGCCGATGGCGTCTTTCTGCAGACACAGAACATGCCATCTGCGCGGCAACAACCACGACATTCCGGCCGGGAACTCAAAATTGGGCCTCCGCCGTGAGATACACGGTGCGCTCGTTTCCATAATTGAAATAGCCCACGTTCTCGTCCGGGGAGATCACGCCCCAGTATTCCTCGTCGAGCAGGTTGTAGACATTGACGGTCAGCTTGAGCCCTTCGAGCAGACCCGAGGCGGCAGCCTGATAACCGAACGCGGCATTGAGCACGGTATATCCGTCCACGGTCTCAGCCCCCGTGGTCGAGGCCGAACGCTCGCCGGTGTACTTGGCGTCCGCGTTGACGAAAAAGCCATGCGGCAGATCGTATGAGGCGTCGAGCGACAACATGACTTCGGGCGTGTCCGGGATCTGTTCGTCCTCGACATCGACCTCGCGGGTCTGGGTCTCCGGCGTCGACGGATCGCCGTCTGCGTCTTCAAAGGCGAAGTAGTTGTCCTGGAACTTGGAGCTGTTCAAGGTCAGGGTGGAACCTAGGCGCAAGCGGCTGCTGGCGGTCCAGATCAGTCCGAATTCGGCACCGTAGGTTTTGATGCTGCCGACGTTCTGATAGATGTCTTCGCCCACACGAAACGGATCATTGACCGTGAGTTGCAGGATGCGGTCGTCGTAGTCGATGTAGTACAAGGACGCCGTGCCGCTGAACTTGCCGCGCGAGCTGCGCAAACCCAGGTCTACATTGCGCGAGGTTTCAGGTTCGAGGTTCTCGTTGGTGGTGACCGCCACCAGGGCGTTGCGCGGCGTGGCGCTGAAGTTTTCAGCGTAGTTGACGAACAGCTCCTCCTGAGGCGTCAGCGCCAGCGTCGCGCCGAGCTGCGGCTGGAACCAGTCCTTGTCACTGACGTCGAATTCGCTGTACTGGCCACGATTGAAGGCATCGGTATTGGCAATGCCTGCGAACTTCCGCTCCACTTTGAGGCCCTTGGTGCCAGCCGCGAGCGTGAGCTTGCCATCGAACAGACGCAGCGTGTCCTTCAGGTAGTACTGCGTGACCTTGGTGTTAAACGTACGGTCGTAGTAGTTGATGATCTGCGGCTGGCTGTAGTCGAAATTGCCGGTGCCGGGAACGATGTGGTAAAGCGGCCGCCTTTGGTAGAAGTCGTAATCTTCGTACCAACCGCCGACTTCGACGTCGTTGATCGCGGTACTCCATCGCAGGGCCGCCGTCAGACCGGCGCGGTGCCCGCCCATGCTTTCCAGCCGCTTGGCGACGATGTCCTCGTCCGGCAGCGATACGTCGTCGCGGCCCGGGTCGCCACCGAGATCGGGATTGGTGGCGTCGTTGTACAAGCCCAGCGCCGCCGACGGCGGTACGCTGCCGACCCCGTAGCCTTCCTTGTCCTCGTAGTACGGAACCAGCGTCAGGCGCAGCATCGGCGTGAGCAGGAACTCGGCGTTGAGGCTCACCAGCTGGTCGGTGCGGCCATTGGTCCAGCCTTCGATATTGAGCGCGTCTTCCTCTGGATCGCCGGTGGCGGTTTCGTGCAAGGGGAAAATATTGGTGCCGTCCAACAGATACTGCGGCATGTCGTGGTCGTCACGCTTGTTGTAACGATAGGCCAGTGTCAGCGTGTGCCCGATGCCCAGCACCTGCTTGAACTTGGCCTCGACATGATCGCGCTCCATATTGGCCTTGTGCAGATCGGGTTGCACCGAGCGGCGACGCGAGGCGGCAATGTAGGCGGTTGGACCGCCGGACCACAGCTGCGGCGTATCCAGGCGAATGAAGTTGCGGATCAGCTCGTTGCTGCCTGCGGTACTCGAGGTCTGCACCGCCCAGATGCCCGCCGGGTCATCCGAGAAATAGCGGATGGAGCCACCCAGTGCATGATACGAGGGCATCGATACGTCGCCGGAACCCTGGGCCAGCGAGATTTCACCGAGGTTTTCGGATTCGACGTAGCGGTTCGGCGGACTGCCTTCGCGCACATCCGAGGTCTCCAATGGAACACCGTCGAGCGTGACCCCGATCTGCTCGGACGAAAAGCCACGGATGCGGATCGACGTACCGAACTCGTAGGTACCGAAAGGGTCCGACATCTGTACGTTCACGCCCGGCAGAGCGTTGAGATAGGATTGCGGCGACCGCCCCGGAACTTCCTGTTCGATATCGTCGAACAGCAGGGAACTGGTGGAGCGTGTCACGCCCTGACCCACCACCGTCGTGGTGCCAAGCGAGGCATTGTCGTCCTCGTCCTGCGCCAGCGCCCCAGCGGACATCGTCGACAGCAAACCCAGCACCAACATGATCATCCAGTGCCGATCGGTGCCTGGTTCCGTTTTTTTATCTGTTGAACCCACGATTGTGTCACTCCCGTAGTCAGACAAGCAGGTACAGCGGCTGTCTCCTCCGGGCCCTATGGGTTTTGCTTCTGGGGGCCTCCGTCTCAGGTGTTTAAGCAACGCCGATGCCAGCACGTGGCGTTTCGATGACACGCCCCTGGGGATTTCCCTATATATTTCTCATATATTTGAAATAATTGATGATTTTTTAGGAGAGAGGCCGTATTGCACGGATGCACGAAAGCCTGCGGTCGACGAATGCGAACGCAGGCTTTCGTGGAGGCTCGGTACAGGCTGTACCGTGCGCCGATATGGCGCGTCCGGAGGAACAGTTCAGGCGGCTGCGTAGATCTGGTGGCTGTGATGCGTCTTCGGCTCCCACAGGGCGATGCCCTGGGCGATGGCCGTGTCCGGAATGAGGGCGCCCGCCCCAGTGGACGCGGTTTCGACGAAAGCCGCCTCCAGCGTGCGCACCAGGCCACGAATATTGCCGTGCCAGCGGCACTCTCGGATCAGCGTCCAGGCCTCATCGCTGAGACCGACTGGCGCCTTCCACGAAGTGCACTTGCTACCGAGCTTGGCCAGCGTGGTCGCGGTGACGGCGATCATATCCTCCTCGCGCCGGTTCAGCTCCGGCACCGACAGCGTCGCCGCGCCGAGACGGGTGAATTCGTCGAGGTTCACGCTGTTCTGCAGATGCGTCCAGCTCCGGTTGGTGGCGAACAGCAACGCACATTCCAGAGGCTGCTTGGATGAGGCTCCGAACGGCAGATATTGTCCGTTGTCCAGCGCCTCCATCAGGGTTTCCATGACGGCGCCGGACATACCGTGGCTTTCGTCGATGAAACAGACGCCATCGCGCGCATGGGTGAAGGCGCCCGTCCGCGCACCAGCGCCCGGAAATGCACCCGAAACATGGCCGCACAGCAGCGATTTCACGGCGGCCTTGTCTCCGGTGTTTTCGGCGGCCAGGTTCACGGACACGAACTTGCCGCGCTTGCGCACCAGGAAGTAGTAGTAGGCCAATGTGGTCTTGCCGCTGCCGGGACCGCCGAGCAGATAGGTGCGGCTGATCCCGTTCTGCGCGTAGCCACGGATGCGGGCCACCAGCGCCTGCAGTTCCTGGCTGAACACGAAGAAATTCTTGAATTCCGGGGTTTCGACCTCGGAGGTGACCGGCATGCGAATGACATTGGATTCCGGCACCGGCTGCATGCGCGCCGGCAGCTGTTGCGCCACGGCATCCGGATTGGCGGCGAGAATCAAGCGCACACCCTCCAGCCGGTCTTCACTGGCGCGGCGATGCAGCCAGGCCCCGAGCGCCGAAAGCTGGTCGCCCCGGATGGCGATGATCAGCACGGTCGCTGCGCCACCCTGACGCGCCGCGATGACGCGGTCCGCCAGTGCATCGAGCCGCGACGGCTCGATGAACAGGCTCAGCACATAGTTGGAGCGCAGCGGCACCTGAGCCAGTTGATCATCGAACAGCACATCGCAGCGCTGATCTTCCCCGACTGCGGCGTGCAATGCCTCCATAGACCCCGGTTCGCGGCCCAGCGCACTGGCGCAGAACGTGATCAGCGCGGGCGGCGGCGCAGCGCCTTCGACATCCGTGTCCCTTTTCGAGCTGAGACCAAACATGGCAAACCTTCCGATGGAGCGTGTCGCAAGGCTAGACCCAATGTCCGCCGATGCACAGTCACCTGCCGATAAAACGGCCACCGGCTCCGATCAGCGGTGTTCAGAGGGCCGGATTCGCCTCAACGGGTGCCCGAATCCGGTTCATGGGCAATCCTTGAGCACGAAAGCGTCGCTGGTCCCGCTGTAAGGCCCATCGCCACTGACGCCCTGGTAGCGGATCCGGTAGGTACCCGGTTCGGTGCCGCGCGGGACCTGCCATTCGACCACGGCCTCGTCACCGACGCCGTTACGGACGTAGGTGAAGCGCGTCCACCAGTCATCGTCGGTGGCAACGACGCGCCATTGGCCATCCATCTCGCGATCGATGTAGCCAGAATTTTTCATAAAGGTGGGTGAGTCTCGTTTATCCATTTGATATAACTTTAATTATACAAACAACGCTTCGGACGAAGCATGGACGAGACTGCCAGTGAATCAGTCCCGGACCCAGCTGCGTTTTCCCTCCATCGCCGGCTTTACGGTGCGCGCCGATTTCGATGGCGGCGCGATGTCCACCGACTTCGGCCCGCTGTTGCTGCATGGCACGGATCGGCAGACCGGGTTGATCGACCGGCTGGCGTCGGCGATCCAGGATCGACGGCATGCCTCCTGCGTCGACCACAGCCTCAACGATCTCTTGCGCCGGCGCGTTTTCCAGACCGCCTGCGGCTACGTCGACGGCAACGATGCCAACAGCCTGCGCCACGACCTGGTCTTCAAGCTCGTGTCCGAGCGTGCGCCGCTGGATGCCGACAACGCTCTGGCCTCCGGCCCCAGCTTCTCGCGTCTGGAGAACGCGATGACCCGCTAGGATATTGACCGTCTTGCGCAGGCCTTCATCGATGCCTTCGTCGCCAGCGACGCCAAGCCGCCGGCCGTGATCGTGCTGGACATGGATCACTCGGAGGATCCCACTCACGGGCAACCGGGCGCTGACACCCAAGGCCACACCGCTACTGGAGCAGACCCGTGCCCTGCACGCGCAACGCTGCGCCGATGCGCGCCGCCTCGCTCAGGCCGAGCCAGCCGCGACGCGTCTGTACGCGGATGTCGACTACCAGGCCGGCTCCTGGTCGCACGCGTGGCTCGTTGGATCGGGCTGGCGCAGAAATCGGCTCGGTCGAGCGCCGGTCAGCTGGCGGAGGGTGCCGAGCGGGGCGCGTGGGGCGGTTTATGAACCATCCGGGCCAAGGATTGCACAGGAGCGTCTCCGCCAATATCGGGATCCCTTCCAGGGAAAGCATTGACCGGGCGCGCCAACGACAAACGGCGGTTTGGATCGCGCGCATTCGGCCGCAGCTGGCCGCGTGCACCGACGCTCAGCTGCCCCGCTTGAAGCGGCTGATCAGCCGCCGCTCCTTCTTGCTTGGACGCTCCGTGGACACCGGCACATTGGCGCGCCGCTGTGCCGCTGCAACGGCGCGCTGCTCCACGCTTTGCGCCGTCTCCTCGTACAGCAGCCTCGCCTCCGGTGCACCGCCGCGACGATCGGAAAGGCCCAGCACGCGGATCTCGACACGATCGTCACCCTGGGCGACCCGCAAGCTGGCACCGATCTGCACCACGCGGCTGACCTTGGGACGCTCGCCGTTATAGAGCACCTTGCCGTTCTCGACGGCTTGCTTGGCGAGGCTGCGCGTGCGAAAGAAGCGAGCGGCCCACAGCCATTTGTCGAGACGGACCGGTTCGACACTGCCTTGGCTCACGCGACTTCCGGACAGCTTCAGGCGGCCACGCGGCCGACATTGGCCTCGACCACGGCGACCGCCGCCATGTTGACGATGCGCCGCACCGTCGCCGAAGGCGTGAGGATGTGCACCGGCGCCGCGCAGCCCAGCAGGATCGGTCCGATCGCCACATTGTTGCCGGCGGAAGTCTTGAGCAGGTTGTAGGCGATATTGGCCGCGTCCAGATTCGGCATCACCAGCAGATTGGCATCACCGCTGAGCGTGGAATCGCCGAGCACGGCCTTGCGGATGCTGCCGTCCAAGGCACAGTCGCCGTGCATTTCACCGTCGACTTCGATCTCCGGTGCACGCTCGCGCAGCAGCGCCAGGGTGTCGCGCATCTTGACCGCGGACGGCGCGTTGGAGGTGCCGAAGTTGGAATGCGAAACCAGGGCCACACGCGGTTCGGTGCCGAAGCGGCGCACCATTTCGGCCGCCATGACGGTGATTTCGGCCAGTTCTTCGGCCGTGGGATCGTCGTTGACGTGGGTATCGACAATGAACACCTGCCGGTTCGGCAGAATCAGCGCGTTCATTGCGCCGTAGACCTTGCACCCCTCGCGCTTTCCGATCACGCGGTCTATGTACTGCAGATGGCGCGCGGTGTTGCTGATGGTGCCGCAGAGCATGGCGTCGCCCTCGCCCTTGGCCAGCAGCATCGCTGCGATCAGCGTGGTACGCCGCCGCATCTCCAGCTTGGCGTATTGCGGGGTGACGCCACTACGCTTCATCAGCTCGTAGTAGGACTGCCAGTACTCGCGGTAGCGCGGATCGAATTCCGGATTGACCACGCTGTAGTGCTCGCCTGCACGCAAACGCAGGCCGAAACGCTGGATGCGCTGCTCGATCACGGCGGGGCGGCCGACCAGCACCGGCACGGCGATCTGGTCGTCCGCCAGTACCTGGCAGGCGCGCAGCATGCGCTCTTCCTCGCCTTCGGCCAGGATCACGCGCTTGGACTCGGGCTTGACCTTGCGGGCGGCCGCAATCACCGGCTTCATCATCGTGCCGCTGTGGTGCACGAACTGCTGCAGGCGTTCGATGTAGGCGTCGAAATCCGCGATCGGGCGTGCGGCCACACCGGACTCCATTGCCGCGCGCGCCACCGCCGGCGCGATCTTGACGATCAGGCGCGGATCGAAGGGCTTGGGGATCAGGTACTCGGGGCCGAAATGCAGGTCCTCGATGCCATAGGCCGAGGCGACTACGTCATTGGCTTCCTGGCGCGCCAGTTCGGCAATGGCGTGCACGCAGGCGATTTCCATTTCGCGGGTGATGGTGGTGGCACCAGCGTCCAGCGCGCCACGAAAAATGAACGGAAAGCACAGGACGTTGTTGACCTGATTCGGATAGTCGGTACGGCCGGTGGCGATCACGGCATCCGGCCGTGCTTCCTTGGCCAGCTCCGGCTGGATTTCCGGTGTGGGGTTGGCCAGCGCCAGGATCAGCGGCTGCGCGGCCATGGCCTTGAGCATCTCCGGCTTGAGCACGCCGCCAGCGGACAATCCCAGGAAGATGTCGGCGCCGTCGATGACCTCGGCCAGACTGCGCGCAGCGGTGGCCTGCGCGTACTGCGCCTTGTTGTCGTCCATCAACTCGGTGCGGCCCTGATAGACCACGCCGGCGAGATCGGTGAGCCACACGTTTTCCTTGCGAATGCCCAGATCGACCAGCATCTCGACGCAGGCCAGCGCCGCGGCGCCAGCACCAGACACCACCAGCTTCACGTCCGTAAAGGCCTTGCCGACCACGGCGAGACCGTTGGTGACGGCGGCGCCGACGATGATCGCGGTGCCGTGCTGGTCGTCATGAAACACCGGAATCTTCATGCGCTCGCGCAGCGTCTTCTCGATGTAGAAGCACTCCGGCGCCTTGATGTCTTCGAGGTTGATGCCGCCGAAGGTCGGCTCCAGCGCCGCCACGATCTCGATCAGCTTGTCCGGGTCCTGCTGGTCGATCTCGATGTCGAAGACATCGATGCCGGCGAACTTCTTGAACAGGACCGCCTTGCCTTCCATCACCGGCTTGGACGCGAGCGGGCCGATGTTGCCGAGTCCGAGCACGGCGGTGCCGTTGGTGATGACGGCGACCAGATTGCCGCGCGCGGTGTAGCGGTAGGCATTGACCGGATTTTCCACAATCTCTTCGCAGGCGGCGGCGACGCCGGGCGAGTACGCCAGCGCCAGATCGCGCTGGTTGACGAGTTGCTTGGTCGGCGTGACCGACAGTTTCCCTGGGGTGGGAAACTCGTGATATTCGAGGGCGGACTGGCGAAACGGTTCGCTGAGTTTCATTCGGGCACTGGATGGAGGACTGGCCGGGCCGCACCACAGAGGCGGGCCGCGGAAGTGCGCATAGTTTCGGCCATCCCACCTTCGACGCCAAGCGGCGCGGTCACCGGCCGCGCAAACGAGAAAACGCGGTAGCGTCTTTTCGCGCCACCGCGTTTCCCCACCCGGAACTTGAAACCTCGCGAGCCACCGACTTGAAGCGAGGGGTATCGCCGAGAACGGCTTTCTCCTTCTCCCGGAGGGAGAAGGGAACAGTCATCGGTCCGGCTCACACTTCATACCCGTTTTCTTCTCATGGGAAGACGACTAGCGCGACAGCTTGATGCGCGCTCCCGGCCGGCGACGGCGCAGGCCGGCCGCCAGCGCGGCGAAGCCCAGCCACAACCAGGACATGGCGCCGCCGTCGGAATCACCATCGGCGGTGACCGCGCCGTCATCCCCACCGGAATCGCCGCTCAGATCGTCGCCGCCGGTATCGCCGCCAGTGTCGCCGCTGGTATCTCCACCCGTGTCTCCACCGGTGTCGCCGCCGGTATCTCCACCCGTGTCCCCACCAGTGTCGCCGCCGGTATCTCCACCCGTGTCCCCACCGGTGTCGCCGCCGGTATCTCCACCCGTGTCTCCACCGGTGTCGCCGCCGGTATCTCCACCCGTGTCTCCACCGGTGTCGCCGCCGGTATCTCCACCCGTGTCTCCACCAGTGTCGCCGCCGGTATCTCCACCCGTGTCTCCACCAGTGTCGCCGCCGGTATCTCCACCCGTGTCTCCACCAGTGTCGCCGCCGGTATCTCCACCCGTGTCTCCACCAGTGTCGCCGCCGGTATCGTTGCAGACCCCGTCTTCGTCGCTGACGGACAGGAACGGCGGCTCCGCCGCACCGCTGACCGAAACCTCATCGATGGCCCAGCCGTAGTCGCCAACGAGTTCGTCGCTGGCGACGGTGAAGCGCAGCCGCACGCTGTGCCCGGCGAGGCGAGTGCCGAAGTCCAGCCCTTCATCGGACAGGCGGGCGGAACCCAGCAGGCTGGCATTGCTGCCGGTGAAGCCCTGACGCCCGTCGAGCGCCTGCACGCCGCCGGTATAGCCGGCCTCGGTGAAGCTGCCGCCGGCATCCAGCGCGTCCTGCCACTCGCCGCCATCGATGCTGACATCGACGACACCGCCGTCGTAACCGCTGCTCAGCAGCGGCAGCACGGTTTCGAACGAGTAGTAGTGCCGCCAGGCGATCGAGAACTCACCGTCCTCCGGCACCTGGAAGCTTGGCGTGATCAAGGACAGCTGCGTGGTGGAGTCCTTGTCCGGCGCGAACCAGACGTAGCCGGAATCCAGCAGTTCGCTTTCGTTCACCAGCGCCCACTGCTCGCTGGTGCCGATGCTGTCCTGCGTCCAGTCCGGCGCCGACAACAGCGGGTTCTCGAAGTCATCGCTGGCGGCGGTGCGCGCCACGTCGTAGTTGGCCGGAATGCTGGTTTGAACCGGTTCCGGATAGCGGATCGACTCGTCGGTCGAATCCGGTGCCAGCAGGTTCAGAGTGATTGGCAGCGCCACTTGGCCGCTGACCGAATCATCGAGGCTGGCGCCGATTTCGGCCGTCGCCGTCTCGCCCACGGCGCCGACGGTGAGTTCCACGTTCGCCGCGTCCAGCGTCAGTCCGGCGGCGGTGGTGGAAAGCTCGACCTCCACCGTGCTGCCGGCTTCGTAGGCACCGTTGTTGACCAGCGAGACCGCCAGAGTTGCGGCTTCGCCGGCGTCGAGCACGCCGTCGCCGTCGCAGTCGTTCGCCGACACCACGAGCTGCGGCGCACTGGCCGCCAGTGCGACGTAGCTTTCCACCACACCGGCGTTGTCGCTGTCGTTGCGGTCCGGCGACACCGCGTCCACGCCGATGCCGCGCTTGGCGAAGGCTCTTGCCACCAGGGCGTAGTCCCCGGCATCGGTCGCCAGCGCCACGGCCAGAATACCATTGCGAGCCTCGGTGAAAGTCGGCGAGGTCGGCGTCATCTTCAGGCCGTTGAGTACGTAGGAAATCATGCGCGAGCGGCCTTCGGCGTAACCGTGCTTGTCGAGTAGCGCGACGTAGACTTCCCACAGCATGTTGGCCCAAACTTCACCGGTGTTGTGGACCTCGGAGTTGCTGGCACCGTCTTCACCGAACGAGACCTGGCACTGATCGGTGGGCAGCGCCACACCGTTTTCGATGTGCTTGAAGCTCAGGCAGTTCTTGGTGAAGTCGGTCGAATACGGCGCGCGACGGATACCGAAGTAGTAGTCCGGAATCACGTAGAAGCCGGTGGGGAACGCCCCGGCCAGCAACGACGGCATCGCGTCTTCCTCACGCACCGCCAGCAGCAGGGAGGAAACGTCGCTCCAGCCCTCGCCCATGCCGCCGCCCTGATTGTTGCTGAGGCCGGAGCCGTCGTTGACCAAGCGGTTGCTGACGTAGTGGAAGAACTCGTGAGAGATCACCAGATTGTCGAGCGTGCCGTCCTCGTCGATGGCGGGGTCGCGCACCAGGCTCATGCTCACGGTCTCGCCGGCCGCCAGCGCGTCCTTGATCTTCTGGCCATCGGCCTTGGAGATCATGATCGCCGGCAGGATGTAGAGCGGATCGGTGGAGATACCACCGATGTTGATCGGCAGATCAGCGTTGCCCATGGTGATCGGCGCGCCGTCGCCGCTATTGACCACGACCATGGCGGTCGCGCCGGACAGCGTGGCGAACTGTTCCTTGGTGGTGAAGCTGCAGTTTCCGCGGTCGATCAGCGCGATCTTGCCCAGCAGCGACAACTGCGGCGGCGCTGGCACCGTGGTGCCGGTAATCGGCACGTCCACGCCGAGGCAGCCGTCGGTGGCATCGGCCGCCAGGTCGTTGGCGAGTTCGACTTCACCGCCGACATCAAAGGTGTTCGGCCCGAACGACGCGCCGGTGAACTTGATGTCCGGCAGTTGAGCCGCCAGCGAGTCCGGCGCGGTCACCGCCACGGTGCCGGCGATCGGGCCGTCGAACAGGTACATCTGCATGCGCGGCGAGCTGCCGTCGGCCGGCGTCAGCATGTTGGCGTTGTTGCGGCCGGAATTGTCCTGGCCCTCGGCCTCGACCGGATCGCCATCGGCGCCTCCACGACCGTAGTTGTCGGTCTGCGCGTTGCCCGAGGCCTCATCGAAACCATACTGGTAAAACAGATCGTGCAGCCAGTTGTTGACGTAGAACAGGTTGACGATCGCCGCCTGCTGAACGTCGTCACCGGACGGGTCCTCGTCGGCACCGATCGGATAGTCGAACATGCCATCCGAGGTGGTCATGCCGAGCACATCACTGCCCGCGTTGTAGCCGTCCGGCGCGGCCAGGTCCAGATAAGCCAGCGTATTGTTGCCCTCGGTGGTGGTGGCACCTTCGGGCAGCCAGGGATCGACACCCTCGGGCAGCGTGCTGCTCAGAACCACGTTCTGCTGCGGTGCACTGACACGCGGCAGGACGTCGCCCGGCTTCGCCGGGGTCGGCAGATACTCGTTGCCCAACGGCCCATCGTACGGACGGAAGTCGCCGCCGCTGTCGGCGAAGGCGGTATAGCTGAAGTCGTTGGCGATGAGATTGTTGCGAAACAGAACAGCGCCGGTGTCGGCTGACACCACATAACCATAGCCGAATTGGCCGCGCCCCTGCGCGTTTTCGCCAATCACTTCCAGATAGAACGCCGGGACCAGTTCGCCGGCTTTCGCGAACCACACCGGTTTGCTGCGTGGTGCGCGCGTGAGCCGCAGGCCGTCCGCCAGCGCCGGAATCGAGAACAGGCTGTAATCACCGCGGCTGGCCGTCTGTACCAGCGAGCCCAGTGACAGGCTGCTGCCGAGATCGCGCACCGCGCTGGCGATGGCGTGCGCAGCGTCCAGAGAGCCGCGCTTCGTCGCCACGGCATCGATATCGACATCCGGTGCGAAGTATCCGGAGGTGGCCACCGGCCGCCCCTCTCGATCCATCATCACGCTGATACGGCGGTTGAACACCTCGGTGCCGGCGATGCGCTGGCGGAAGCGCACGATCACCGGGCCAGTGCCGCGATCGCTGGTGTCAATCAGCTCCGCCGCGTCGATGTTGTCGCGGCTGAGTCCCAGCAGGGAAGCCTGTCGATACAGCAGCGCACGAGCACGGGATTCCGGCAAAGCGGTTGCCCTGAGCGGGCCGACCGCGACCGGTGCGGCACCCAGCGGCGCCCACAGGAACGACGGCGTGCCCAGCTGGGCATCGATTTCACTGCGATAACCGCCACGATTGCGCACGCCGAGCAGCGCGCGCTGAAGGCGCTGTGCGCTTGCGGCAGGCGCGGACGCGCCGATCAAGGAAGCGTCATAGTTCGGCAGTGCCGCGCTGGCGATGGCCGCGTGCGACGCGGCAGCACACAAGCCGGCGGACAGCAGCAAAGTCCTGAAGTGCATTCGATATCCCCGAAAATGGGTCGAGATGAGAATTAGAGAGAGTGGTTGCCGAGCCATCAGCTGCGCATGGCTAGAACCAGATAGATTCGTTATTGGCGTTATAGGCATTTTTGGCACCGTCGCACGCCGCGTCGAACGCGTCGCGACAATTGCCGACACGCCTTGCCTGAAAAGTCCTACAGAACTATCGCATTGCCAGTTCGGGCTCTGCCACTTGCCAAAGGGCTCAACGGCGGCAATCATCCCCTGGTCGACCGCCAGCCGAAGCGCCCTGATCGTGTCTCCACGCCACGCGACGTCTTTGATGCTGCTGTGCTGTGCGCTCCGGGCCTACGCAGCGCCCGACGACACCGCAACACAGGCCAACAGTGGCGATGAAGCTCCGGTCGAACTCGAACCCTTGACTGTCTACCGCCGCAAGGACGCCTTTACCGAGTCGGACCGCAAACTTAGAGAGATGCAGGAATCTCTGCCCGCGCTGGCCACGGAAAACGGCTTGGGCGACGACCGCAGCCTCAGCCAGAAGGTCACGGAGTATGTGGTCGGAGGATTCCTGCCTGCCGAGCCCGTGAACCATGCGGACGATACACCCGAGGACCGAGCCCTGACCCAGGCACATGGGCTGCAGGAGCAACAACGCGCCGCGCACCGGCCCTAGCCGGCAGTCCAGGGAACGGTCAGCCGCTGCACGATCCGATTGCCGCTCTACAGCAAAGCGCTTAGCCTTGTGCCCCGCTTATCAAATAGGCTGTGCGCAGTGCAAATTGGTGATGTCATCCTGAGCAACCCGACCCTGTTCCGGCGTGTCATGTCGCTGTATCCGCCCTATGTGGGAGCCGGCATCCGCGTCACTCGCGTCAGCGACAATTTCCGCGAGATCGATGTCGAGTTGCGTCTCGGAAAGCTCAACCGCAATGCCATGGGGACGCACTTCGGCGGCAGTCTCTACGCAATGACCGATCCATTTTATGCGCTGATGTACATCGCCAACCTGGGCCCGCGCTACAACATCTGGGACTACGGCGCCAAGATCGAATTCAAGCGGCCCGGCACCGGCATCGTGCACGCGCAGTTCCGCCTCAGCGGCGAGGACATCGATCTGGCCCGTCAGAGCGCTCGTGATGGAACCAAGTATCTGCCGGTGCACCACATCGACATCTGCGACAGTCACCGCGAACGCGTGGCCGTGGTCGAAAAGCAGATCTACATCCGCAAGAAGCATCTGAAGCCGGCGCCGGCGCGCGCCACTGCCTCCATCAAAGCGGCCAACGGCTAGTGCCCATCATGCGAGCTTAAAACCCTTGCCGCATTCTGGGTCCGGCCAGGGGCATCATTCGCTCGGATCTGAGGACTCTCATGGGCTCGCGTCCTCGCTTCAACACCAGCCTGTATGCCCGCTGCTCGGCAGCTCGATCATCGGCTCGGCCTGTGCCGCCGGGCCGGAGCATCCGGAACTCCGGCTACGAAGTCTCGCTGGAGCCGCGAAAACTGTATGAGGTGCTGCCGGACCCGGCCGCCGCCAAGCAGGGCCAGGTCCGCGTCGTCGACGAATCCGGTGAGGATTACCTTTACCCGGTGACCTTGTTCGTGGATGCGCAACTACCCAACAGCGTAGCCGAACAGGTGGCAAACGCCGCGTGAAGCGGGGAGCTCCCTCCGGGAGAGCGCCTTCGTCTCCGATCAGAACGCGTCGTCCGCCAAGGCCAGCGCGCTGGCGGCGCCGCAGCGGATGGTGCGGGCCAGGCCGTCGGCCTGGGTCAGCACATGCTCGGCGTAGAAGCGGGCGGTCACCAGCTTGTTCTGCAGGAACGTCGCTTCGGTGCCGGACGCGGCGCTGAGACCGGCCTGCGCCGCCAGGGCCTCGCGAGCCATCAGCCAGCCGCCGGCGACGACACCGAACAGCTTGAGCAGTGGCACCGCGCCCACCGAGGTGCTGCGCATGTCTTGCTTGAAGTTCGCCACCACGTAGTCGACGGACGCGCTCAGCGCACTGACAGCCTCCGCCAATGACTGGCCGATGAGCTTGAGCGATTCATCCGAGGCACCGCTGGCGCTGCTCGCGACTTCGCTCATCTGCACCAGCACCGTGGCGGCGGTAGCGCCGCCGTCGCGCGCGATCTTGCGGCCGATCAGGTCGTTGGCCTGAATGCCGGTGGTGCCTTCGTAAATAGTGGTGATGCGTGAATCGCGAAAATGCTGGGCGGCGCCAGTTTCCTCGATGTAACCCATGCCGCCGTGAACCTGCACGCCGAGCGAGGTGATGTCGATGGAGTTCTCGGTGCACCAGCCCTTGACCACCGGAATCATCAGGTCGACGAAAGCCTGTTGCTGCGCGCGCCTGTCTGCTTCCGGATGCAGGCGCGCAATGTCCATGGCGCTGGCGACGACGCAGGCCAGCGCGCGCATCGCCTCGGTCTGCGAGCGCATCAGCATCAGCATGCGGCGCACGTCCGGATGACGGATGATCGGCACCTTGCCGCCGCCACGCACGCCGGCCTCGACGCCCTGCACGCGTTCGCGCGCATAGCTCACGGCACGCTGGTAGGCGCGCTCGGACAGGCCGATGCCCTCGATGCCGACGCTGTAGCGCGCGGCGTTCATCATGATGAACATGTATTCGAGGCCGCGGTTTTCCTCGCCGACCAGATAGCCGGTGGCGCCGCCGTTGCCGCCGAAGGCGATCACGCAGGTGGGGCTGGCATGAATGCCGAGCTTGTGCTCGATGGAGACGCAGCGCACGTCGTTGCGCTCGCCGGGCGAGCCGTCCTCCTTGACCATGAACTTGGGCACCACGAACAGCGAGATGCCCTTGACGCCCTCGGGCGCATCCGGCGTGCGCGCCAGGACCAGGTGAATGATGTTGTCGGCGAGATCATGTTCGCCGTAGGTGATGAAGATCTTCTGGCCGTCCAGCTGGTAGCTGCCGTCGGCCTGCGGCTCGGCGCGCGTGCGCACCGCCGACAGGTCCGAGCCGGCCTGCGGCTCGGTGAGGTTCATGGTGCCGGTCCACTCGCCGCTGACCAGCTTGGGCAGGTAGGTCGCCTTGAGGGCGTCGCTACCGCGCAGTTCGATCGCCTCGATCGCGCCGCGCGTCAGCATCGGGCACAGCGCGAAGGAGATGTTGGCGCCGTTCCACATTTCCTCGGTCAGCGCAGACACCAGGCGCGGCAGATTCTGCCCGCCGTGCTCGGCGGCGCAGGACAGCGAATTCCAGCCGCCTTCGACGAACTGGCTGTAGGCGCCCTTCCAGCCATCGGCGGTGGCGACCTCGCCTTCGGTCCAGCTCAGGCCCTGCAGGTCGCCGCTGCGGTTGATCGGCGACAGCTCGTTGGCCGCAAACTTGGCGGCTTCGTCGAGCACCGCGTCGATCAGGTCCGGTGTGGCGTCCTCGAAACCCGGCAGGGCCGCGAGCTGTTCGAGGTCGATCAGGGATTGCAGCGCGAAGCGCATGTCCTGCAGGGGGGCTTGATATTCGCTCATCGCTCAGACGCCATAGTCGTAGAAGCCGCGACCGCTCTTGCGCCCATGGTAGCCGGCGGCGACCATCTCCCGCAGCAGCGGCGCCGGCCGGTACTTCGGATCGCCGAAGTCTTCCTGGAACACTTCCATCACCGACAGCAGGGTATCCAGGCCGACCAGATCGGCCAGCGCCAGCGGCCCGATCGGGTGATTGCAGCCGAGCTTCATGCCCTCGTCGATATCCTGCGCGGTGGCGACGCCTTCGGCCAGTGTGAAGATCGCCTCGTTGATCATCGGGCAGAGAATCCGGTTGACGGCGAATCCGGCGCTGTTGCGCACGGTGATCGGCGTCTTGCCGAGCTTCTCCGCAAACGCCATGGCGGTGGCGTGCGTGGCGTCGCTGGTCTGCAGGCCGCGGATGATTTCCAGCAGCGCCATCACCGGCACCGGATTGAAGAAGTGCATGCCAATGTAGCGCTCGGGATGCGAGATCGTGGCGGCGAGCTGGGTGATGGAGATCGACGACGTGTTGGTCGCCAGCACCGTGTTGGCGGAGACGATGCCGTCGAGTTGCTTGAGGATGCGCAGTTTGATGTCGAGATTCTCGGTGGCGGCCTCGATCACCAGTTGCGCCTCGGCCACGGCGGCATAGTCGGTCGTGCCCTGAATGCGCCCGAGAATCGCGGCCTGCTCGGCTTCGCTGATCTTTTCCTTCTTGATCAGCCGGACGAGGCTGGAGCTGATGGTGGCGACGCCCTTGTCCACGGCGGCGTCGTTGATGTCCACCATCGCCACTTCGAGTCCGGACATGGCGGCGACCTGGGCGATGCCGTTGCCCATCAGGCCGGCACCGATCACGGCAATTTTTTCCAGCGACATGGGCGGCTCCTCAGACGCGCTCGAAGATCGCGGCGATACCCTGGCCGCCGCCGATGCACATCGTCGCCAGCGCGTAGCGGCCGCCGCTGCGGTGCAGCTCGTGGATCGCCTTGGTGGAGATGATCGCGCCGGTGGCGCCGACCGGATGGCCCAGTGACACGCCGGAACCGTTGGGGTTGACCTTGGCCGGGTCGAAGTTCAGTTCCTTGGCCACGGCGCAGGCCTGGGCGGCGAAGGCCTCGTTGGATTCGATCACGTCCATCTGCTCGACGCTGAGGCCGGCGCGCTCCATCACGCGGCGCGTGGCCGGCACCGGGCCGATGCCCATGTAGGCCGGGTCTACACCGGCGTGGGCGTAGGCCACCAGCCGCGCCAGCGGCTTGAGGCCGAGCTTTTCGGCGCGCTTGCCTTCGACCAGGACCACGGCAGCGGCGCCATCGTTGATGCCGGAGGCATTGCCGGCGGTGACCTGCCCGTCCTTCTTGAATACCGGCTTCATCTTGGCGAGCTGCTCGGCGGTGACGCCAGCACGGACGTTCTCGTCGACCTCGAACACCACGGTGCCCTTGCGGGTCTTGATTTCGACCGGAACGATCTGGCTCTTGAAGCGGCCTTCCTCGATGGCACGCGCGGCGCGCGTCTGGCTCTCCACGGCGAGTGCATCCATCATCTCGCGGGTGATGCCGTAGCGCTCGGCCACGTTCTCGGCGGTCACGCCCATGTGCATGCCCTGGAACGGATCGTGGAGGATGCCGAGCATGTAGTCCTGCACCACCGAATCGCCCATGCGCGCGCCCCAGCGGGCGCCCGGCATCAGGTAGGCGCCGCGGCTCATGGCCTCGGCGCCGGCACCGATGGCGATGTCGCAATCGCCAAGCAGAATGTTCTGCGCCGCCGAGACGATGGCCTGCAGGCCCGAACCGCAAAGACGGTTGACATTGAAGGCCGGCGCCTCCTTGGGCATGCCCGCTTTGATCGCCGCAACACGGCTGAGATAGGCGTCACGTGGCTCGGTCGGGATGACATTGCCCATGACCAGATGTTCGACCGAATCGGCGGCGAGTCCGGCGCGTTCGATCGCGGCGCTGACGGCGGTGGTCGCGAGCGTGCTCAGCGGCACGTCCTTGAGGCTACCGCCGAAGGAACCGACGGCGGTGCGGGCGGCACCGACGATGAAGACTTCTCTTTGGGACATGACTCGAACCTGGTTGTTGAATTGAACGGGACGGGCCGACCTGCGCTGCGAGCCGAATCGCGAGCGGCGGGCGCACCGACCTACATATACCGACTACATATTACGACGATAACGCCCGCCGACTTCGAACAGGGCCTGGGTGATCTGGCCGAGCGAACACACACGCACCGCGTCCATCAGCACCTCGAAGGTGTTGCCGTCCTCGATCACGCACTGACGCAACCGGTCCAGCAAGGGCCCGCTGCGATCGGCATTGCGCGCCTGGAAGTCGTTCAAACGCTGGAGCTGACTCTGCTTCTCGGCATCGCTGGAACGCGCCAGCTCGATTTCTTCCATGACACCGTCGTCATTCGGGTTACGGAAGGTGTTGACGCCGATGATCGGCAGCGAACCGTCGTGCTTCTTGTGCTCGTAGAACAGCGATTCCTCCTGAATCTTGCCGCGCTGATAACCGGTTTCCATGGCGCCGAGCACACCGCCGCGATTGGCGATGGCCTCGAATTCCTGGAGCACGGCCTCCTCGACGAGGTCGGTCAGTTCGTCGATGATGAAACTGCCCTGGATCGGATTTTCGTTCCTGGCCAGGCCCCATTCGCGGTTGATGATCAGCTGGATCGCCATCGCGCGGCGCACCGATTCCTCGGTGGGCGTGGTGATGGCCTCGTCGTAGGCGTTGGTATGCAGGCTGTTGCAGTTGTCATAAATCGCGCATAGCGCCTGCAAGGTGGTGCGGATGTCGTTGAACGACATTTCCTGGGCATGCAGCGAACGGCCCGAGGTCTGCACGTGGTACTTGAGCTTTTGCGAACGCTCGTTGGCGCCGTACTTGTCGCGCATCGCCACCGCCCAGATGCGGCGCGCCACGCGACCGATCACCGAGTATTCCGGGTCCATGCCGTTGCTGAAGAAGAACGACAGATTGGGCGCGAAATCGTCGATGTTCATGCCGCGCGCCAGATAGGACTCCACGTAGGTGAAGCCGTTGGCGAGCGTGAACGCGAGCTGGCTGATCGGGTTGGCCCCGGCCTCGGCGATGTGGTAGCCGGAAATCGACACCGAATAGAAATTGCGGACCTTGTTGCTGACGAAGAACTCCTGGATGTCACCCATCATCTTCAACGCGAATTCGGTGCTGAAGATGCAGGTGTTCTGGCCCTGATCCTCTTTCAGAATGTCAGCCTGCACCGTGCCACGCACCGTGGACAAGGCCAGCGTGCGCAGCGACTGATACTCCTCGGCGCTGGGCTCGCGGTTCTCGCGGGCCTTGAACTGGTCGACCTGCTGGTCGATCGCAGTGTTCATGAACAGCGCCAGGATCATCGGTGCCGGGCCGTTGATGGTCATCGACACCGAGGTCGTCGGCGCGCACAGGTCGAAGCCCGAGTAGAGGATCTTCATGTCCTCCAGGGTGCAGATCGAGACGCCGGAATTGCCGACCTTGCCGTAGATGTCCGGCCGTTCGCCCGGGTCCCAGCCGTACAGTGTGACCGAGTCGAAGGCGGTCGACAGCCGGTGCGCCGGCATGCCTTCGGAGAGATGCTTGAAGCGCTTGTTGGTGCGGATCGCGTCGCCTTCGCCGGCGAACATGCGCGTCGGGTCCTCGCCCTCGCGCTTGAACGCGAACACGCCGCCGGTATACGGAAACTCGCCCGGCAGGTTTTCCTTCATCAGGAAGCGCAGGGTCTCTCCGTCGTCCTCGAAGCGCGGCAACGAGACCTTGGGAATGCGCGAGCCGGACAGGGACTGGCTCGCGAGTTGGGTGCGGATCTCCTTGTCACGCACCTTCACCACGAACTCGTCCCTGGCGTAGTGCTCCACGGTCTGCGGCCATTGCCCGAGCAGCTTGGTCGCGGCCGGCAGCAGCTCGCCGTCCTTGTCGGAGATCAGTTCGTCCAGGCCGCTCACCGGCTGGCCGGCGGCCTCCAGCAAGGCCTTGGCGGTGCGCAGCGACTGGCGCTCGCGCGCCACGCGCGCCTGCTGGCCGACCAGCTTGTGATAGTCACGCACGGTGTTGGCGACTTCCGCGAGATAGCGCGTGCGGTCCGCCGGAATGATCGCGCGATTGTCGGACGAGGCCTTGCCCTCGATCAGCGGCAGTTTGCCCGGCGAGGTTTCCAGGCCGCGCTCACGCAGCCGTGCCATGATCGCCTGATACAGCGCGGTCAGGCCGTCGTCGTTGAAGCGCGAGGCCATGGTGCCGAACACCGGCATCGTGTCCGGCGCCTGCATGAACAGCTCGCGGTTGCGCTGGTATTGCTTGCGCACGTCGCGCAGCGCGTCGGCGGCGCCCTTGCGATCGAACTTGTTGATCGCCACGAAGTCGGCGAAGTCGAGCATGTCGATCTTCTCCAACTGCGAGGCGGCGCCGAATTCCGGCGTCATCACGTACAGCGACAGGTCCACGTACGGCACGATCGCGGCGTCGCCCTGGCCGATGCCGGAGGTCTCGACCACGATCAGATCGAAGCCCGACAACTTGCAGGCGGCGATCACGTGCGGCAGCGCCTCGGACAGCTCCGAGCCGGTGTCGCGCGTCGCCAGCGAGCGCATGTAGACGTTTTCGGTGTCGATCGCGTTCATGCGGATGCGGTCGCCCAGCAGCGCACCGCCAGTGCGCTTGCGCGACGGGTCGATCGACACGATCGCGATCTTGAGTTTGTCGTCCTGGTCCAGACGCATGCGCAGCACCAGTTCGTCGGTCAGCGAGGACTTGCCGGCGCCACCGGTACCGGTGATGCCCAGGGTCGGCGTGTCGATCTGCTTGGCCGCGGCCTGAATCGCCTCGCGCGTCGCGGCGCTGTAGCGGCCGTTCTCGATGGCGCTGAGGGTGCGTGCCAGCGCGCGGCGGTCTCCGGAGCGCAGGGCCTCGATGGCCTCGCCTTCGTCGGGCGCGAATGCGGCCGCGTCGAAGTCGCAGTTGGCCAGCACGTCGTTGATCATGCCCTGCAGCCCCAGCGAGGCGCCGTCGTGCGGGGAATAGATGCGGGTCACGCCGTAGTCGTGCAGCTCCTTGATTTCGGCCGGAACGATCACGCCGCCACCGCCGCCGATCACCTTGATGTGCTCGCCGCCGTTGGCGCGCAGCAGGTCCACCATGTACTTGAAGAACTCGACATGACCGCCCTGGTAGGAGGTGATGGCGATACCCTGCGCGTCTTCCTGCAGGGCCGCGGCGACGATCTCGCCGACCGAGCGGTTATGCCCGAGATGGATGACCTCCGCTCCGCTGGCCTGGAAGATGCGCCGCATGATGTTGATCGAGGCATCGTGCCCGTCGAACAGCGCGGTGGCGGTGACCAGACGTATTTTCTGCTGGGCCTGGTAGCGGATGATTTCGGGCGGTTTCGACAGATCGTTCATCGGGGCAATTCTCTGGACGCAGCTTGACAGCCCGATTTTAGAGACAACGAGCCGCTCCCGGCCATGCCCGATTCCGCCGCAAGGTGTGAGTTAATTTGCAATAATCGGTACTGAATCCATTTTTCTGAGGGCGGGCCCAGCGGTATGGAACGTGGCAGCGTCTCGATCAATTTCGTACGCAAGGCGGTGGCCGCGCTGGAGCGCCGTGGGCGGCCCGCAAACTCGGTGCTGACTCGATCCGGCATCGACGTTTCACGCCTGGACGATGACCGGCATCGCGTACCGGCCGCGCAGTTCAGCCGGCTCTGGCTGCTGATTTCCGCGCTGCTCGACGATGAATTCTTCGCGCTCGACTCACGGCGCATGAAACGTGGCAGTTTCGCCACCATGAGCCGTTACACGATCCAGGCCGGCAACCTGCGCGAAGCCGCTAGACGCGCGACCACGTTCGTCAATCTGCTGCTCGATGACGCCCAGGCACGACTGAACATCGTCGGCGGCACTGCCAGTCTGTGCGTGCAAACGCGAGCGGATGCCGGACTGCCGGACCCGATATTCGCCCAGGAAACCCTGTTGATCATGCTGCAGGGACTGCTGTGCTGGGCGATCGGGCGGCGCATCCCGATCGAACAGGCCAGCTTCGCTTACCCACGTCCGTCGTGGTGGGACGAATACCAGTTGATGTACTGCGGCGAGCTGGCGTTCTCGGCCCCGCAGACGGCACTGAGCTTCGACGCCGGACAACTCGACGTGCCGATCGTGCAGAACGAAGACAGCATTCTTGCCTTTCTGGCGCAGGCCCCCGGCAACATCATTCTCAAATACAAGGACAGCACCGGTTGTGCGGTGCGCATACGCCGGCACCTGCGGCACACACCGATAGAGCGCTGGCCGGTATTCGAACATCTGGCCACGGACATGCATCTCACTGCCTCCACGCTGCGTCGTCGTCTGGAGCGCGAGGGCACCAGCTACCGCGAGATCAAGGACAGTCTGCGGCGCGAAGTGGCGGTATCGCGGCTGATCGACAGCCAGGACACCCTGGCCCAGGTGGCGACCGCCGTCGGATTTGCCGAACCCAGTGCGTTTCATCGCGCGTTCCGCCAATGGACCGGCGTGCGGCCCGGTGACTACCGCCGCACGCATGCACGCCGAGGCGGCCGCGAGCCTCTACGCCCGAAGGGCCACACGGCGGCAGAATGATCGTTCGCGCTCACCCCACCGCTCGAAAAATGACGAAGCCTCCGGACTCGAATCGGCCAGCGCCAAGATCGGCGCCCCCCTGCTCTCCCGCAAGCGGGCGAGGAGGGTAGCTCGGCATCACGCGGCGCGTGATTCACGTTAAGCGGATTCCGGCCAGAGGCGCTTGCCGGACTTCTTCTCGATCGCGGCGAGCCGTGCGAGGTGGGCTTCGATCTCGATCTCGTCGGCCGGACGCAGCGTCAACGGCAAACCCTCGGCCCTGGCGAACAAGGCGCGCAGCTCCGGCGTCAGGCCATGGTCTTTTGATTCGTCACTAGCCAGCAGCAAGGTCTCCTGGCCGCCGGTCATCCCCAGATAGACGTCGGCGAGCAGGCGTGCGTCCAGTAGCGCGCCATGCAGTTCGCGGTGCGAGTTGTCGACCTCGTAACGCTTGCACAGGGCATCCAGGCCGTTCTTCTGTCCGGGATGCTTCTGCCGCGCCATCATCAGGGTGTCGGTGATCGCGCCCAGAGACGCCAGCGTGGTCGACAATCCGGCGCGCCGGAATTCGTGGTCGAGAAACGTCGCGTCGAACGAAGCGTTGTGAATCAGAAACTCCGCTCCCCGCAGATATTCCGTAAGTTCGCCGACGATCTCGGGAAAGCGCTGCTTTGTCGACAGGAATTCGCGTGTCAGGCCATGCACCTGGAATGCGCCGGGATCGCTGTCGCGGTCCGGGTTCAGGTACCAGTGCTTCTCGCCAATGACGCGACGATTGCGGACCTCGACGCAGCCGATTTCGATAATGCGGTGGTCCTGCGCGACATCGAGACCGGTGGTCTCGGTGTCGAGCACGATCTGTCTCGGGGCATTCACGGGACGGCGACACCTGAGATCAGTTCGTCGATTCCCTGATTGGCGAGACGATCGGCCTCCTCATTGCCGACATCGCCGCTGTGGCCCCTGACCCAGTGCCATTGCACGCGATGCCGAGCAGCCGCCGCGTCCAGACGCTGCCACAGATCCTGGTTCTTCACCGGCTTGTTGCTCGCGGTTTTCCAGTTGCGGCGCTTCCAATTCGGCAACCATTCCTGCAAGCCCTGCATGACATAGTTCGAATCGGTGTGCAGCGATACGGAACAGGGCTGACGCAAGGCTTCCAGCGCGCTGATCGCGGCCATCAGCTCCATGCGATTGTTGGTGGTCAGGGTCTCGCCGCCACACAGGCGCTTCTCATGCCCGTTATGCCGCAACCACACGCCCCAGCCACCGGGCCCGGGATTGCCACGGCAGGCGCCGTCGGTATAGATGATGACCTCCTTCATGCGTCGTGCGCGCTCGAACGGGCATCCGGAACGGCGATGCCACCCAGGATCGGGGCGACCTTGGCGCGCACCGGCTTGCCGATCATCGTCATCGGCAGCACGCGCTTGCGTGCCACCACTACATAGTTGTCAGCCAGCGTCGACAACCAATTGACCGCGCGCGGCCGCCACCATGAGGAACCCGGCCCGAACCGGCGCAGTTCGGTGACCTCGAAATCCAGCAGCTCCAGCCAGTCGCACAGGCGGCCCGCGGCGATGAATCGCGCGCTGTCCGGAAAGGCGCGGTAGCGCGGCCCCAGGCGATTGCGCAGCCCCCACAGACTCCAGGGATTGAATCCGAGAATCATCAGGGCACCGCGGTCGGTCAGCACACGGTCGACCTCGCGCAGCAGATGGTGTGGTGAATGCGCGAATTCCAGGGCGTGCGCAAGAATCATGGTGTCGACGCTCTTGCTCAGCAGCGGCACGCGGTCGGTTTCGATCTGCGCGTGGTTACCGGAATCGCGCACGGTACCGAGCACCAGTCGATGCAGGGTCGCCGCGCCCGCCATCAACTCACCGCCCTGCCCCCAACTGCCGACCTGCACGCAGTAGCGGCCGAAGAACTCCGGCAGAACCCGGCGCAGTTCAGCTTCCTCAAGCGCCAGGGTGCGCCGGCCGCGCGGCGAGCGCGTCCACAGCATGTGGGTGTAGCGATCGGGAGGTGCGGCTTTGCGTGGGTGACGCAGGGGCGCCATGGCTGGGTTCGGAAAATCGGGGCGTCGCAAAATCATACGCGCCCGGCCGGGGCTCGCCCAGCCGCCGCGCACGAACCGCCGCACGAACCGCCATTAAGTTTCAGTTCGGGTTCGGCCAACTACGTTCGCCGGCTCAATCGCTGAGGGGGCAGCCTGGATGCGGTGGCTTGCGTTCCGACGCCACGCTGTAGTCACATGAGCGCTTCTTCTTGCATGGCCCTCTTCCATGAACTCGATCGAACCGATACCGGCCTTCAGTGACAACTACATCTGGGCACTGGTCGGTGAGCGTTATGCCTGGATCGTCGATCCCGGCGAGGCCGCACCGGTTTGCAAATTCCTGAGCGACCGCAATCTGGGGCTCGCCGGTATTCTGGTGACGCATTGGCATCCAGATCATATCGGGGGCATCGCCGAATTGCAGCGCGACGCGGCGATTCCGGTGGTCGGGCCCGCCAGTGAGGCTCAGCGCATCGAATTGCTGACCCGCCCGGTCGCCGATGGCGATCTTGTGGAGCTGCTCGGCCGGAGCTGGCGCGTGATCGAAGTTCCCGGGCATACGCTGGGGCATATTGCCTATTACAGCGAGGGTTACCTGCTGTGCGGTGACACGCTGTTCTCGGCCGGCTGCGGGCGGCTGTTCGAAGGCACGCCGGAGCAGATGCACCACTCGCTGAGCCGCCTGTCCGAGCTGCCGGACGAGACGCAGCTGTACTGCGCGCATGAATACACTGCCGCCAATCTGGCATTCGCCAAAGCCGTGGAACCGGACAGTGCGGTGCTACGCGAAGCCGAAGACAACGTTCATGCGGCGCGTCAGCGCGGCCTGCCGAGCCTGCCCTCGACCATTGGGCGCGAGCATCGAATCAATCCGTTCCTGCGCGTCGGCGAGCCTGCCGTGATCGCCGCGGCAAGAGCCCAAGGCGCCGAATCGGACGCGCCGGCAACGGTGTTTGCTACCCTGCGCAACTGGAAGGATAACTACAAAGCGCAGACCTCCAGATGATCGGATTGACACTCGCGGCGCGGCGTCTTGCCGTGGCGTTGCTGCTGTTGCTGACGGCGCTGCCCGGCCAGGCCGCCGAACAGATCTGGCCGCGTGTGTGCGAAGGCATGTCGCTGCACGGCGAGGCCCAGCCACAGGTCCAGAAGTGGCGCGGCTACTACAGCTCGCACCCGCGTCGCGTTCGATCGCTGCTTGCGCCGAGCGAACCCTGGCTATGGCATATCGTGCGCGCGATCGACGAGCGCGGATTTCCGATGGAAATCGCCCTGCTGCCCGTGATCGAGAGCAACTACAACCCCAGCGCCCGCTCGCCCGGTGGCGCCGAGGGGCTGTGGCAGTTCGTCGGCGTGACCGCCCGTAATCACGGCCTGCGTGAAACCGATTGGTATGACGGCCGGCGAGACGCGCTCGCATCCACCGATGCGGCGCTCGACTACCTGGCAAACCTGCATGACCTGTTCGACAACTGGCTGCTGGCGCTGGCGGCCTATAACGTCGGCGAGAACCGACTGATCGCCGAACAGCGCAAGCAGAGGGCCGCCGGGCTTCCCCGCAATTTCTGGAAAATGCCGCTTCCGGAAGAAACTCGGGGCCACGTGCCGCGCCTGCTGGGACTGGCGCTGGCCGTGTGTGGCGACGACATGCGCCTGCCGGAGATCAAGGACACACCGGTCACAGACATCGTCCAACTACCCGGCCAGATCGACCTGCAGGTCGCATCGGACTGGAGCGGTGTGCCCTTGTCGACCCTGTTCGCGATCAATCCTGGCCTGCGTTATTCGGTGACTGATCCGGACGGGCCGCACCGGCTGCTGATGCCGATCAGAAACATCGAGAAATTCAAGCTGCGTCTCGCAAGCGCCGACCAGTCCGAGTTCGTCCGCTACGCTCGCCACACCGTCGCCAGCGGCGACAATCTTTCATCCATCGCGCAACGCTACGGCTCGAGCGTCGGGGCGATACAACGCACCAATCGCCTCAGCGGCACGCTGATCAAGGCCGGCCATACCCTGATGATCCCGAAAGGCGGCAGGCCGGCAAGCACCTTGAAACCGCCGCTGGTCGCATCCACCACCACCTCCCGTCGGCAAAAGGCGGAGTACGTGGTGCAGGCAGGTGACAGCCTGTCTGTCCTTGCGCAACGATTCGGGGTCAGCCAAAAGGAATTGGAGTCATGGAACGACCTGTCGCGCAGCGGAGTCCTGCGTATCGGCCGAAAGCTGGTGATCTGGCTGCCGCAAGACGGCGACAGCAACAGCGAGCGTTCCCCGGATGCATGAACCCGGGCTGGAGCGCAGCGAACGCGCAAGTAATCTGTCAGCTTGTTTTGCTACAGTCGGCGCGCTCGGACTGATAACTCCATGAATCCATACAAACGCCTGAAGACTTCGCTGTGGGTGGCGGCCCTGGTCGCACTACCGTTCGCCGCCAATGCCGGCGCGCCGACTCCGATCGACCCGGAAGCGCTCAAGCTCGACCAGCAGGTCGGCACGCTCAAGAACGAGGTATTGCAGCTCAATCGCGCGCTCAACGCCCAGGAGCAGGCTCTGCTCTATCCGGCGTTCAGCCGCACGGACATCTACGTCAACATCGATGTTCGGGGCTTTCTGCTGACGGACATGTTGGTCAGCATCGATGGCGGCACGCCGTTCACGTTTGCCTACACTGAACGCCAGTCCACCGCCTTTACTGACGGTGGCTGGCACCGCCTGGCGCGCACCAACGTCACCCAGGGCCCGCACCGCCTGCATGCGGAGTTCACCGGTCACTACATCACCGCCAAACCCGGCGACCCGCCGATCCACGGTTCGCTCGAGACCAGCTTCAACAAACAGCTGGCCTCGCTCGACATCGTGCTGCCATTGGCCGGGCTCGGACAAAGCCTGCAGATGGATTCGGTGCAGCGTCTGCAAGCACCCTCCACGCTGATCGATTCAGACGACGCCTCACAACAATGGAAGCTCGACAACGCACGTGTCGACTACCGACTCGGCTCCGTGGGAGACCCCCGCCTCAAGGCGGCGCAGTTCTATGAAACCGAGGGCCGCTACTTCACCGCGCTCACCGAACTGCTCAACATCGCCGACGAAGCGGGCTCCGACGACAGCTTTTCCCAAGACTACTTCTGGCTGCTGGCCGAGTGTTATCTGTCGTTCGGCCTTAAGCCGCAGGCCGAAGCGGTCTACGATCGCCTCGCACAGATGACCCAGTCCGCGCCGGAAACCCTGGGAAGGGCACGGCTGCGCATCGCCGAATTCGAGTACGAGCGCGGTTACCTGCCGGAAGCCACACGCGACCTGATGCGCCTGCGCGAAACTCTGCCGCAGGCTCTGCTCATCGAGTGGCAGGATCTGTTGTCACGGGTGCTGATGGAACAGGGCCGCTACAACGAAGCGGTCGAAGTGCTGACCGAACTCGACAATATCGACGAACACACGCCGTTCATGGAGTACAACCTGGGCGTCGCCATGGTCAACGACGGCCGGGTCGCCCAGGGCCGCAACCTGCTCGACCGCGTCGGCCGCATGCGTCCGAAAACCGTAAAGGACCTGGCGTTACGCGATCGCGCCAATCTGGCGCTCGGTTACAGCTTCCTGCGCAACGAGCTCGGCGGCAGCGCGATTCCGGCATTCAACCGTGTCCAGGTCGAGGGCCCGTTCTCGAATCGCGCTCTGCTCGGCCTCGGCTGGTCGCAACTCGCGCCGCGTGGAGATCTGCAGAATCGCGCCGCGATCGGTGACGAGGACGATGTCGAGCGCAGCTTAAATGCCTTTTCATCGCTGGGCGTGTTGATACGTCCCGGATACTTGGAAGACGATCTCTTCAAGCGCTCCGCGCTGCGCCCGTTCGCGCGCGGAAAAGTCGCCAAGGAAGCCGAAGAAGCGCTGCTGCGCGCCTTGGTGCCGTGGGTTGAACTGGTCAAGCGTGACCGCATGGACCCGGCCGTGCAGGAAGGCATGCTGGCGATTCCCTATGCGCTGGAGCGCCTCGGTGCACACGAACAGGCGCTGGACCGCTACCTGATCGCGATAAAAACGCTCGAAGAAGGCCGCTCGCGTATCGATGAAGGCATAGAGTCGCTCAACAAACTGGCAATGATCGAAACCATCGTGCGACGCGACGTGGACGCCGAATCCGGCTGGGATTGGCGCCTGCGTGACCTGCCCGACCTTCCAGAGACCTATTGGTTGACCTCGCTGCTATCCGAGCATCGATTCCAGGAAGCGCTTAAGAACTACCGCGATCTGCGCTTTCTCGCGCGCCGCCTCGATACCTGGGAGGATCGCCTGCAACGCATCGAAAGTGGCGCACGGGCCGTACCGCCGGTTCCCGCAGACCTGCTGATCGCGGCACGGCGCAGCCGTGACTGGCTGCCGCAGGACTTGCCCGGAATCCGACTGCGCAGCAGCGATCACCTTGGAACCGTCAGCGAAGTTGAAGGCGCTGATTCGGCTCCGGCCAAAGCGCCGGTTGAGCTGTCGCTCGCCGACGCCCCGCCTGCCTTCGATGGCCCCAGTGAGAAGCTCGCCGTCACGGTGCCGGACATCGACCGCCTGCGCCCGCTGCTGTCCGATATCGGCACCGCCCAGGCCGCATGGTTGCGCGACCTCGGTGTCAAGGAACTGGAAGCTCAGAAGCAACAGCTGGAGAAATACCTGCTCGAAGCACGCTTCTCGATGGCGCGCATCTACGATCACAAGATTCAGGCGGAAGATTCCGCGGCGGAGGGCGAGGAATGAAACCGAGGCATTGGATCGCGACGGTCGCGGTGCTGTCGGCCGGTTGCGCCTCCACCATCGAGAACTCCAGCCCGAGTATTCGCGAAGCTCTGGATCGCAAGCAGCCAGCTCCGGAAGAACTGACCGTCGAACAATCGACGAAAATTGAGGCAAACCCGCAGCTCGCGCTGGAAAACTATCGCGAGATCATGAAGTTGCAGCCCGACAATGAAACGCGGGCGGAGGCCCTGCGGCGCGTGGCCGACCTGCAGATCGAGGTCGAGGACGTGGAACCGGGCACCGATGACGCAGCACTGAAGAACTCGATCGGAATCTATCAGGATCTGTTGAAGAGCAATCGCGACGGCAAGGCCAACGACCGCGTGCTCTATCAACTGGCGCGCGCCTACCAGAGTCTTGGCGAAACCGAGCTGTCGATCGATACGCTGGCGCGCCTGCAGGCCGAGTATCCAGACTCGTCATACGCGTCGGACAGCCATTTCCGTCGGGGTGAACTGCTGTTTGCCAGCAATCGCCTCAGCGAAGCAGCGACCGAGTATCGCGCCGTCATGGCCTTGGGTGATGCAACGCCGTTCTACGAAGCCGCCGAGTACAAACTGGCCTGGTCGCTGTACAAGCAGTCCGACTACGAGGCCGCCGTCGCCGTACTGTTCACGATTCTCGACCGTGACCTGCCGCCGGATCCAAGCAGCGATCCACAGGCCGCTGTGGATGCCACCGCGGGCGGCAAGCGCGCGCTGGTGAAGGACGTGCTGCGTGTCACCAGCCTGTCGTTCGCGGCCATGGGCGGCGGACCGGCCATGAATGGTTATCTGGATAGCCACGAAGAACCGGCCTACTACCCGCTGCTGTACCGCAGCCTGGGTGACCAGCTGCTCGAACAGGAACGCTACAACGACGCCGGCGAAGCGTATGCGGCATTTGTGCAGCGGCACAGCAATGATCTGCTGGCGCCCGAATTCCAGGCCAGCGTGATCGATGCCTATCGCCAGGGCGGATTCGCCGAGCTGATCATCCGCGAGAAGGAACGTTACGCCAACACCTACGATCCGCGCGCCCCGTACTGGAAGGGGCGGCCTGTTCCGGACGAGGTCATGACCGCATTGCGGCAGCACTTCGACGATCTGGCGAAGTATTACCATTCCCAGGCATCGGCCGATCCTGAGACGCGCAGCGGCGATTTCCTGACCGCCGCGTCCTGGTACCGACGCCTGCTCGACGTGTTCCCGAACGATCCGGCGGCGCCGGAAAGCAACTTCCTGCTCGGTGAGACGCTGTACGCGGGCGGCAAGACACTTGAAGCGGCGCAGCAGTACACGCGGACCGCCTACGACTACCCACCGCATCCGCGGTCGGCGGAAGCGGCCTACGCCGCCGTACTGGCCTACCAGCAATACGCGGCCAAGGTGCCGGCCGAGGAGCGCCCGCAAGCGCTGCGCTTGGCGATCGATTCCGGCAAGCGTTTCGCCGCCGCACATCCGCAGCATCCGCAAGCCCTGCCGGTACTGACTCGTGCGACCGAAGACCTGTTCGAAATCAAGGCTTTCGATGAGTCCGTGACGGTGGCACAGCAAGTGCTCACCGCGCAGCCTGCCGCACCCGTCCCGCTGCGCCGCACCGCGCTCGCGGTCAGCGCCGACGCGGAATTCACCCAGGAGGACTATCCAGCTTCCGAGGCCGCCTACGCGGCGCTGTTGCGGATGGTGCCGGTCCAGGAAGCCGAGGAACATGAGCGTGTCACCGAACAGCTCGCCGCCTCGATCTACAAACAGGCCGAAGCCGCTCGCGCCGCCGGCGACCAGCGCGCAGCGACCGAACAGTTCCTGCGCGTCGGCAAGATCACGCCAAACGCCAGCATCCGCGCCAATGCGGACTACGACGCAGCCGCGTCACTGATCGAACTGGAAGACTGGGCCGGCGCCGCCACGGTGCTCGAAAGCTTCCGCTCGCGTTTCCCCCAGCATGAATTCGCGGCCGACGTCGACAAGAAACTGGCCGTGAGCTACGAGCGCGATACGCAGCCGGTGCAGGCCGCCATCGCCTATCAGCGCATCGCGAACCGCGACACCGAATCGCAGGACATACGTCGCGAGGCGGCGTGGAAGTCGGCGCAGCTCTATGACGAGGCCAATCGTCCAGGCGACGCAGCCGGCGCCTACGAAAGCTACGTCCGGGCGTATCCGCAACCCATCGACTCCGCTTTCGCGGCAAGACAACGTCTCACTGAGATCTACAAGGCGCAGGGCAACACCGGTCAGTATCGCTACTGGCTGGGGCAGGTCGTCGCCGCCGATGCGCAGGCCGGTGCCGCGCGCAGCGATGCCACCCGACTCGCCGCCGCGCGCGCCAGCCTGGAACTGGGCCGCATGGAAGCACGGCGCGCCCGTGCGCTGCGCCTGAACCTGCCGATCGAACAGAGCCTGCCACCGAAACGCGAAGCCATGCAGTCCTCGATCGACATCCTGTCGGCCGCTGCGGACTACGGCTTCGCCGAAGTCACCACGGCGGCGACGCTGGAACTGGGCGACCTGTATCGCGCCTTTGCGCGCGCGCTGATGGAATCCGAACGGCCGCGCAATCTCGACGATCTGGCCCTGGAACAGTACGACCTGCTGCTCGAAGAACAGGCCTACCCCTTCGAGGAAAAATCGATCGAGTGGTATGAAACCAACCTCAAACGGATTCGAAATGGTGTCTATGACACGTCCGTCAAGAAAAGCTACGACGCCCTGGTGGACATCGCGCCCGGACAATACGCCAAGCGCATGAAGGCCGAGGAGTATTACGATGCGCTGCGCTGAACCCAAACTGCTGCTGGTCGCCGCGCTGGCGGCGCTGCTGGCGGCCTGCGGAGGCACCGGAACGGTGCGTCCGACGCCATCATCGCAGCCGGCGGCCGAAGAACCAGCCCCCGAAGAAGCCGAGCCGGAGCCGGAACCCGAAAAGGAAGATCCGGAAGGGCGATCCGAAGCCGCGGTCAAACTCATGCGCATCGGCAAGACCGACGAGGCCATCGAAGCGTTCCGCAGCCTGACGCAGGACTTCCCCGGCTTTTCCGGGCCGTATACCAACCTTGGCATTCTTTACGCCGGGCGCGAGCAGCGCGAGGCCGCGATCGGTGCGCTGTCACAGGCGATACAGCTGAACCCCGAGAACAAGGTGGCATTGAATCTGCTGGCGATTCAGTACGTCGAGTCCGGCAACTTCGAACGTGCCGAACAGAGCTGGCTGCAGGCTTTGACCGTTGACCCCGGATATGCCGCCGCCCACCTCAACCTGGGCATGTTGTACGAACGCAATCTGGGACGGCCGCAGGCCGCCATCACGCAATACCGCGCCTACCAGTCGGCCATGGGCGGCGACGCCCTGCAGGTTGATGTCTGGGTCGCCGAGATCGAAGCTGCGACGACCACTGGCGGCAACGCGCAAGCAGTACCGGCAATGCCGAGCCTGGAGACAGAACAGTGAGCAAGACCGTATCATTCCTGATTGCTGGTCTCCTGATCGCGGCCTCGGGTGGCATCGCCCGGGCTCAGGATGAACAGCCAGCGGTTCAGACATCAGGACAGTCCAGCACGAAGCCTGCTTCGGCAGGCCAGGAAGGTTATGGAACAACCATTCTCGGTGAACGCGAGACACCGATCGGACTTTTTATCACGCCCTGGCGCGACTCCACGCCCGAGGCCGAGATCGACCGGCCGGCGAAACTGCTCGACGAAGCCATGCTGCCCGTCGATAAGGACGTGTTCTCTCGCTATATCGAATACAGCGCCGCGCTAGCCGAACACCGCAAGGTCAAGGCCGACAAGGCCGCAACGCCGTAGACACGACTGACGTACCCCAGAAACCCCCAGGCAACACAAACTCTCACGAGGAGCGCGGTATGGATTTTTTTGGAACGGTGCTGACCTTCTTCAAGACGGGCGGCGCTTTCATGTACCCCATCGCCATAATCATGGTGCTCGGCTTGGCGATTGCGATTGAACGCTGGCTATTCCTGCAGCGTTCACATGCCGAGAATCGCCGATTGTGGGCGAAGCTGCAGCCGCTGATGAGCCAGCGCGACTTCGCCGCAGCCGAAAAAGTCACCGCCGAATCGGATACGGCGATCGGCCATGTGCTGTCGTTCGGCCTCTCCCGTGCGCAGAACCGTGGCTCGCGGCAGGACGTCGAAAGTGCGATGGAAGAATCGCTGATGGAAGTCACGCCACTGCTCGAAAAGCGCACGCACTACCTCGCCACGTTCGCCAACATCGCGACGTTGCTGGGTCTGCTCGGCACGATCATCGGCTTGATCCAGGGGTTTACTGCGGTCTCCAACGTCAACCCTGCCGAAAAGGCGGACGCGCTGTCAGCGTCGATCTCGGTGGCCATGAACACCACGGCGTTCGGCCTGATGGTCGCCATTCCGCTGCTGTTCCTGCATACCTGGCTCACCACCAGGACCAACGAGTTGCTTGACAGTCTGGAGATGGCCACCGTCAAGTTCATCAACAGCCTGACGACAACGGGATGATCAAGCGCCTGCACCGCTCGCGGCGGACCGAGCCCGCCGAGCTGCAGATCACCGCCTTCATGAACCTCATGGTGGCGCTGGTGCCGTTTCTGTTGATCACGGCCGTTTTCTCGCAGCTCGCGGTTCTGGAACTGAACCTGCCCGATCCGAGTTCCGCAGCATCGGATGAAGAGCCCCCGCCGCGCTCGCTGACCGTGGTCATCCGCGGCGGCAACCTGACCGTGCTCGACGCCAGCGGCCCGATCAAGGCATTCCCGAAGACCGGTGGTGACTACGATCTGGACGCGCTCGCGGAATTGCTGCTGAGCATCAAGCAGCGCCTGCCCAGCGAGCAGAAGATCACGCTGTTGCTGGAACCCGATGTAGCCTACGACGCCTTGATCCAGGTCATGGACGCCGTTCGCGTCAAACCCGATGAGAGTGGCGAGATGTTTCCCTTGATTTCGATCGGTGACGCCCCGGCCGAAGCCGTGCCCGAGGGAGGTGCTTCATGAGCGCAGGCTTCGGCAGCAGTGCCAAAAGCCGGCGGCTGACACGGCGTACCAAGAAATCGCGGGCGCAGGCGACGCTGAACATCGTGTCACTGATGGACATCTTCACGATTCTGGTGTTCTTCCTGCTGGTCAACTCCGCGGCGGTAGAGACTCTCCCCAACCCCAAGGCGATGACCCTGCCGGAATCGATCGCCGAGGAGCGTGCCGAAGAAGTGCCCGTGCTGATGATCGCGCGTGACCGCATCGTCATCCAGTTCGGTAACAACGTACGCGATGTCATGAGTACCGAAGCGGCCACCAAGGCCACCACGTCCATTCTGGCGCCGCTGAAGTCCGCGATTTTCGAGGAAATTCGACTGGTTCCCATTGAGGGCGATCCGCAACGGCGCATGACGCGCGGAGAAATCAACGTCATGGCCGACAAGGACGCGCCCTATGCCCTGCTCAAGAAAGTGATGTCGACCTGTACCGACGCGCAGTTCGCCAGCATCTCCCTGGCGGTGATCCATCGGCCCTCCGACAAAGGGAAGACCGCACCGTGAGCGTCTACGCGTTGAACGACCTGTTCTGGGGCTATTCCGAGCAATCGGATCGCTCGTTCCGCCGCTGGGTGATGATCCTGGCTATCCCGTTTCTGGTCATCGGCCTGGTCGTACCGTTTCTCAAACTGGCTGGCCTCGAACGTGGCGGTGGACAGGCGGGAGAAGCCCGCTATGCCGAGCTGATCCAGGAAGAACCGGCACCGATCGCCGAACAGGTCGAGGAGCCCGCACCGACCGAGGAAGAGCAAGCCGAGGAACCTGCGCCTGAAGAGCCCGCGCCGACGCCAGAAACGCCGGTGGAACAGGAAGCGCCGCCGGAGGTGCAACAACCCACGGCCGCGGAGCAGCAGCAACAGGCACGCGAGACCGCGCAGAGAAGCGGTGTACTCGCCTTCTCCGATCAACTCAAGGATCTGCGAGACAGCACCTTGCCGGGAATGGACGCCAACCGCAGTCTGCAGACCGAGGTCGTCACCGGCGGCATTGGCGGTGGCGGCTCAGGCAACACCATCGCCCAGTCCGCCAGCTCCGGGTCCGGCGGCATCGGCAGCGGCCAGGTTCGGCGGCAGCAGGGCGGAACCGGCATCGGCGAGCGCCGCACCACCACCGTGGAGCGTCCCGCCGGCTTGGGCCCAGATCCGACGCGTATCGGCCAGAGCGGGGATGCCCGCACCCCCGGGCGCACGCTCGAGGAAATCCAACTGGTGTTCGACCGCAACAAGGGTTCGCTGTATACGCTCTACAACCGCGCGTTGCGTGGCAACGCGGGTCTGCGCGGTGTCGTCAACGTCAAGCTGACGATCGCTCCGAACGGGCGTGTCAGCAACTGCACGGTGGTTTCGAGCGAACTCAATGACCCGGAACTCGAGCGCAAGATCGTGGCCCGCATCATGCTGTTCGATTTCGGCGCGAAGAACGTCGACGAGATCACCATCGACTATCCGATCACGTTCCAACCGCTATAGTATTTGTGATTACCCCGCCCTCCGGCGGGGTGATCGGGACGGGAAATTGACCGGCCCTTCACAGGGCCACAGCATCGGGAGAGCGCATGGGATTCCTTAGCGGCAAGAAAGCCTTGATAACCGGCGTCGCCAGCGAACGTTCGATCGCCAGCGGCATTGCTCATGCATTCGCGCGTGAGGGTGCTGAGCTCGCCTATACCTACCAGGGCGACAAGATCAAAAGTCGTGTTGAAGACCACGCGCATGCCACCGGCTCGGACCTGGTACTGCCGCTGGACGTCACCAGCGACGGCGAGATCGATTCGGCGTTCAAGGCCATTCAGGAGAAATGGGGCTGCATCGACATCGTCGTCCACTCCATCGGCTTCGCTCCACGGGAATTGCTGGCCGGCGGATTCATCGAAAGCGTAACCCGTGAGGGCTACAACATGGCCCACGAAATATCGGCCTATAGCTTCGCTGCACTGGGCAAGGCGGCGCGCCCGCTGATGCAGGGCCGGCAGGCTTCGATGATGACGATGACCTATCTCGGCGCCGAACGCGCGATGCCGCGCTACAACGTGATGGGTCCGGCCAAGGCCAGCCTGGAGGCCTGCGTGCGCTACATGGCCGACGAACTCGGACCGGAAGGCATACGCGTCAACGGCATTTCGGCAGGGCCGATCAAGACCCTGGCAGCTGCGGGAATCAGCGGATTCCGTACCATGCTCCAGCGTAGCGAGCGCACGGCGCCGTTGCGGCGCAACGTGACCGTCGAGGAAGTCGGCAACACCGCCGCCTTTCTCAGCTCGGACCTCGCCAGCGGCATCACCGGCGAGATCCTGTATGTCGACGCCGGCTTCAACATCGTCGGCATGAGCATCGACGAGGCCTGATCCGCGTTGGATTGTCCTCGACAAAAGGGGCGGCCTGACGGCCGCCCCTTTTGCGTCACGACAGAACCGCTACGTCCTCACGGCGCCATCGTGCATAGCGAGAACGAGCCGGTGCCCGAAGGCGATGGCTCAAGCGTCAGAAAATGTAAGGTGCCCGGGCGAGCGATCTGGACATCCGGCATCCAAGCCCCAATCGAGCGGAGCGCCGGATCGTTCTGTGCTCGAACAACCGCTGCCGATCCAAGTCGGCGAACACTCTAAGAACTTACTCCTGGGCCTCGAGTGGTGCCGGTGCGCTGGCGACCTTCACATCGGCAGACTGGCGAACCGCTTCCATCACAGCCATGAATTCTGCACCTGCGGCCGCCTCGCTCAGCTCTCTGCGGCTGGCTGACCGGACCTCCTGCTTCACCGCTGCGGGATCGGGCTCCGCGACACCATCGAGCGCGATCAGGATGGCATCGCCATTTTCGAGCTGCACCGTCTCGAAGCTGGGCCGTTCGGCGGCAGGGCGCGGCATCCGGAAGAGCACGTCCAGCACCTGGGGAGGGACGCCGCTCTGCGTGCGCGTGACCTGCCCGGGGCTTTCGATGCTCGCCTGGGCCTCGCCCGCCACGGCATCCAGGGTCTGGTCGGCACGCGCGGCGCTCATCGCGGCCCGGGCGGCTGCCATCGCCTGCTTTCTGGCCGCCTGCATCTTCAGCTCGCTGCGAATCCGGTCCGCGACCTCTTCGAACGGTCGCGTGCGGGCCGGCTCGTACTCCAGCTTTCGGACCACGATCACACGGGTGGGCGAAACCGACAGCAAGCGACTGTTTTCGCCGTCCTGCAGCACCTCTGCGGAGAAGGCCGCATCACGCACAGCCTCGTAGGCCATCACCCCGGTCCGTGCGTCGCGGGACAGCCAATCGGTGGACTTGACCTCAAGGCCGGCCGCGTCCGCCGCCGCCTGCAGGCTGTCGCTGTGCTGGAAACTCTGGTCTTCGATCAGCTCGGCAAGGTCGGTAAAGCGCTTTTCGCCCTCGCGTGCGCGGTACAGGTCCACGAGCTGCGCCTGCACCTGCTCGTCTTCGAACGGTTTTGTCTGCGCCGGTCGAATCTCATCAACCCGCACCAGGTGGTAGCCGAATGCGCTCTCCACCGGCTCACTGAGCGTGCCTTCCGGCAGCTCGAATATCGCGGCCTCCAGGCTTTCGTCGTATTGACCGCGCCGCACCCAGCCCAGGCTACCGCCTTCGTCACTGGAACTGGGGTCATCGGAATCGGACTCGGCGACTTCGGCGAAGTCTTCGCCGCCGGCCACACGGGAGCGCAGTGCTGTTGCCTTGCTCAGCGCGGCATCCCGGTCGGCGCCGAAATTGATCAGGATGTGCCGGGTCAGGCGCTGTTCGGGCTCTGAGAAACGAGTGCTTTTCTCGGCGTCGTAGATCAGTTTGAGCACGTCTGCAGCGGGCTTCTCAGCGGGCGGCAACGCGTCCCGGTCGAGTTCCACATAAGCCAGCTTCACGCGTTCCGGCGCCTGATAGCGCGAAGCGTTGTCGTCGTAGTAGGCGTGAATCTCATCGTCCCCGACCTCGGCTTGTGCCAAGTAGGCGGACTGCGGGAAACGCGCATAGCGCAAGGCCCGCTTCTGGTTGCGCAGCCGATAGTCGATGCCGAATTCGGCGTCGCTGATGAAGGCGCTGCCCAAGACGCCGCTGCGCATCTGTTCGATCGCCAGTCGATTACTCAGAGACGCTTCGTACTGGTCGGTGGACTGGCCGAGGCGACTGATCATCGCCCGGTAGGTCTGCGGCGAAAAGCTGCCATTATCCTGAAATGCGGGAATCTGGCGCAGGTACTCCATCAGGTCGGTGTCGGAGGTGCTGTAGCCGCGCTCGTCGGCATAACGCCGCAGCACACGCTCCTGGATCATCTGATCCAGGACCTGTTGCCGGAATGCCTCGTTGTTGATCATGTCGGCGCGGAAGTTGTCGCCGAGCATCTGCGCGAGCTGCTGATACTGCTGCTGGTAGGCACGCTGGAACTGGGATTGCGTAATGTTCTCGCCATCGACCTCGACCACGGTCGGGTCGGCACCACCACCGGCAAATTGTTCAACCCCGAAAAACGCGAACGGGACGATCAGGATGAGCATGATGACCCAGATCGTGGGGCCGGTCATCCGTTCCTTCATCGACTGCAGCATTGGCTCTCGACCTAAATGAAGACCACTCAAACGAAAAGGGCGCCGTAGACGGCGCCCTGGAAAAACTGGCGGAGCGGACGGGACTCGAACCCGCGACCCCCGGCGTGACAGGCCGGTATTCTAACCAACTGAACTACCGCTCCGCGAATACAGCTAACTGCTCGTACCGTCGAAAACTATTCTTGTCGTTTTCGGCACAAATCTCTGGTGGGTGCTGACGGGATCGAACCGCCGACATTCGCCTTGTAAGGGCGACGCTCTACCAGCTGAGCTAAGCACCCGAATCAGCACCCCCTGGAAGGCGCGCTACTTTACAGCGTCTTTGAGGCCTTTGCCAGCCTTGAACGTCGGATTCTTGCTTGCAGGAATCTTGATCTCTGCGCCGGTCTTCGGATTGCGGCCCTGGCGCGCGGCACGCTTGCGCACGGAGAACGTTCCGAAGCCGACCAGCGACACCTTGTCGTTCTTCTTCAGGGCCTTGCTGATGGACTCGAACAGTGCGTCCAGGGCACGGCCGGCATCGGCCTTGGACAGGTCCGCCTTGGTCGCAACAGCCTCAATCAGTTCTGCTTTGTTCATAGGTAAAGTTCCCCTTACGGCTACTTGTGAATACTTCAGGAAGTTGGGTCCGAACACGCCCGTATTGAGTGATCTCGCACCATTTGAATCGACGTGTACGGAACGGCCCGGCGAGTATAGCGCACGCGCTCAAACCCGCGTCAATGCTAGGTTTGCATGAGTTTTTTTAGCTCTACCACCTGGCTTGCGGTTTGTCGAGCCCCTTGCGCGGGAATCATCTTCCTTTTTCCGCCTATTTCGCTCATGGCGCCCACAAAAACAAGACGGCGACCGAAGCCGCCGCCTTTTCGCCGATGCGGGACTGTGAAAAATACTCAGTGTGCGCGGGCCGATTCATCAACAGGCTTGCTGGCCGCGGGAGGCGGCTCGACCGGCGCGGCCGGTTCCGGCTGCCGTTCGAGTGCGTATGGCCAGACTTCATCGATCCAGCGAACCGCCTCAATATTGAGCTTGTTCTTGATGTTGTCCGGAATCTCCGCGAGATCCTTCACGTTTTCGTGCGGAATCACCACCGTACGAATGCCGCCACGATGCGCTGCCAGCAGCTTTTCCTTGAGCCCGCCGATCGGCAGCACTTCACCTCGCAGCGTGATTTCACCAGTCATCGCCACCTCGGCCTTGACCGGAATACCGGTCAGGGCCGAGACGATCGCCGTGCACATACCAATGCCTGCGGACGGACCGTCCTTGGGTGTCGCTCCTTCCGGCACATGAACGTGGATGTCCTTCTTCTGGTGAAATTCCGCGTCAATTCCGAGTTCCGCCGCCCGCGAACGAACCACGGTCAGCGCCGCCTGAATCGACTCCTGCATCACGTTGCCAAGACTGCCGGTCTGTGTGAGCTTGCCCTTGCCTGAGGCCAGCGCGGCTTCGATCGTGAGCAATTCGCCACCGACCTCCGTCCAGGCCAGCCCGGTGACCTGGCCGATCTGATTCTTCTCGTCGGCACGACCGAAGCGAAATTTCTGAACACCGAGATATCGATCGAGATTCTGCTCGTTCACCGTCAACTGTTCGATCGTCGGATCCATCAGGATTTCCTTGACGACCTTGCGTGCGACCTTGCTGATCTCGCGTTCCAGATTGCGGACACCAGCCTCGCGCGTGTAGTGCTGCACCATCGAACGTATGGCGTCTTCGGTGATTTCGAGTTCGCCGCCCTTCAGCCCATTGTTCTTGATCTGCTTGGGCACCAGATACTTCGTCGCGATGTTGATCTTCTCGTCCTCGGTATAGCCGGGGATTCGAATGACTTCCATGCGATCAAGCAAGGGACCGGGGATATTGAGCGTATTGGCCGTGGCGATGAACATGACATCCGAAAGATCGTAGTCGACCTCCAGATAGTGATCGTTGAAAGTGTTGTTCTGCTCGGGGTCCAGCACTTCCAACAAGGCCGACGAAGGGTCGCCGCGGAAGTCCATGGCCATCTTGTCGATTTCATCAAGCAGGAACAGCGGGTTGCGCACACCCACCTTCGACATCGACTGTACGATCTTGCCGGGCAGCGATCCGATGTAGGTCCGACGATGTCCGCGAATTTCAGCCTCGTCGCGGACGCCGCCGAGACTCATGCGCACGAACTTGCGGTTGACCGCTTCGGCAATCGAACGCCCCAGCGAAGTCTTGCCGACGCCAGGCGGGCCGACCAGGCACAGGATCGGTCCCTTGAGCTTACGAACGCGGCTGGTCACCGCGAGATATTCGACGATGCGCTCCTTGACCTTCTCCAGACCGTAGTGGTCCCGGTCGAGGATCTCCTGGGCGTGGCCGAGGTCGATGCGAGCCTTGGTGCGTGACTTCCATGGCACCTGGGTCAGCCAGTCCAGGTAGTTGCGCACCACCGTGGCCTCGGCGGACATCGGCGACATCATCTTGAGCTTGTTGAACTCCGCGGTCGCCTTGCTCTTGACGAGCTTGGGCATGCCGGCCTTTTCGATCTTCTTGCCAAGCTCCTCGATTTCGTTCGGCGCATCTTCGAGGTCGCCGAGTTCCTTCTGAATCGCCTTCATCTGCTCGTTCAGGTAGTACTCGCGCTGCGACTTCTCCATCTGCTGCTTGACCCGGCCGCGGATCTTCTTCTCGATCTGAAGAATGTCGATTTCGCCTTCGAGCTGCCCCATGACGTGTTCGAGCCGCGCACTGGGGGCGTCGATCTCAAGCACCTTCTGCTTGTCTTCAAGCTTGAGGTTCAGATGCGCGGCGATGGTGTCCGCGAGCCGGCCCGGCTGGTCCATGCTCGCCAGCGATGGCAGCAGCTCGGCAGGCACCTTCTTGTTGAGCTTCACGTACTGTTCGAACTGCGCCATCGTCGAACGCATCAGCGCGTCGACCTCACGGGTCTCGGAACTGGCCTCGTCGTCCTCGACCAGATCGAGTTGCGCGGTCATGAATTCGCCTCCGGACTGCATGGCCTGAATACGCGCTCGGCGCACGCCCTCGACCAGCACCTTGACGGTGCCATCCGGCAGCTTCAACAGTTGAAGGATCGTCGCCAGCGTGCCGATATCGTAGATGTCCTTTTCACCGGGATCATCGGTATCGGCCGTGCGCTGCGCGACCAACAGGATGCGCTTGTCGTCCTGCATCGCGGCTGTCAGCGCCTTGATTGATTTTTCGCGCCCCACGAACAAGGGAATCGCCATGTGCGGATAGACGACAACATCACGTAGCGGGAGAACGGGAGCCAGCTGGTCGTTATTTTCCACGTTGTCTTCCTCCGGACGACATTTGGCCGCCGATGCGAAATGGGGGGACCGCCACTGCGGTACCAGATGGCAAGGAGTATGCCGGAACCCTGTTCTTGGGGGCCCCGGATGTCCGATTCAAGTCGAACCCTGCACCGCGGCGATCCGTGCGTTTGTTGATACCGATACGATTGTGGAATGGCGGCTCCGCCAGGAACGAAATAGGCCGCATCAAGTGCGGCCTATCTGCGTGCATCTGCGCAGCTCCGCCTCAGGCGCTGGTCTTGACGTCGCGCCTCGTCGACTCGGCGTTTTCGTAGACGATATAGGGCTTGGACTCGCCCTTGACCACGGCTTCGTCCACGACCACCTTGGATACGTGTTCCATCGAAGGCAGTTCGTACATCACGTCCAGCAGGATGTTTTCCATGATCGTGCGCAGACCACGCGCACCCGTCTTGCGCTCCTTGGCCTTGACCGAAATCGCGCGCAGCGCCTCCTCGCGGAATTCGAGACTGACGCCCTCCATCTGAAACAGCTTGGCGTACTGCTTGACCAGCGCGTTTTTGGGTTCGCGCAGAATCGACATCAGCGCTTCCTCGTCGAGTTCTTCCAGGACCGCTGCTACCGGCAGACGCCCGACAAATTCGGGAATCAGACCGTAGCGGATGAGATCCTCGGGCTCGACGCCAGACAGCACCTGACCGATCTCGCGCCCATCCTTGTCGCTCTTGACCGCGGCATTGAAGCCGATTCCGGTCTTGACGCTGCGATTCTGGATGACCTTGTCCAGCCCGGCAAAAGCCCCGCCGCAGATGAACAGGATGCCTGCGGTATTGACCTGCAGGAACTCCTGCTGCGGATGCTTGCGCCCGCCCTGCGGCGGCACGCTGGCGATGGTGCCTTCGATCAGCTTGAGCAGTGCCTGCTGCACGCCTTCACCGGAGACATCGCGCGTGATCGAGGGGTTCTCCGACTTACGTGAAATCTTGTCGATTTCGTCGATGTAGACAATCCCGCGCTGCGCCTTCTCGACGTCGTAGTCACACTTCTGCAACAGACGCTGGATGATGTTCTCGACGTCCTCGCCGACGTAGCCGGCTTCGGTCAGCGTCGTCGCATCGGCGATCGCGAACGGCACATCGAGCAGGCGTGCCAGAGTCTCGGCGAGCAGTGTCTTGCCGGAGCCGGTCGGCCCGATCAGCAGGATGTTCGACTTCGAAAGCTCGACACCATCCTTGTGGTCGCGCGCGCCCAGGCGCTTGTAGTGGTTGTACACCGCAACCGACAGCACCTTCTTGGCCTGATACTGACCAATGACGTACTCGTCCAGCTCCGCACGGATCTCATGCGGCTTGGGCAGGCCCTGCTGGGCCGGCTTGGCATGTACTTCCTCGCGAATGATGTCGTTGCACAGATCGACACATTCGTCACAGATGTAGACCGAGGGGCCAGCGATCAGTTTGCGGACCTCATGCTCGCTCTTGCCACAGAACGAACAGTACAGGACGCGGCCGTTGTGACTACCTCTGGAATCGTTACTCATCGCAGTCCTCTTCCGACCCGCACGCGGGCTCGGATCATGTATAGCACGCCGTCACGAACTTGCAAAACAATGCCCGCCAGCGGGCCGTCAAACGGCTGTGTCTGCCCGCCGATCCAGAATTTCGTCGATCACGCCGTACTCCCTGGCGCCCTCTGCGGACATGAAGAAATCACGTTCCATGTCGTCTTCGATGCGCTCGATCGGCTGGCCGGTGGCCTCGGACATGGCTTCGTTGAGACGCTGCCTCAAAAACAGAATCTCGCGCGCCTGGATTTCCACGTCGGCCGCCGAACCCTGGGCGCCGCCGGACGGCTGGTGAATCATCACACGCGAATTCGGCAGCGCAAAACGCTTGCCCTTGGCGCCGGCGGCCAGCAGGAAGGCGCCCATGCTGGCGGCCTGCCCGATGCACATCGTTGCCACGTCCGGCTTGATGAAACGCATGGTGTCGTAGATCGACAGGCCGGAGGTGACCACACCGCCCGGCGAGTTGATGTACAGATAGATGTCCTTGTCCGGATTCTCCGATTCAAGAAACAGCAGCTGCGCCACCACCAGGTTCGCCACATGATCGTCGATCGGACCGACGATGAAGATCAGGCGCTCCTTGAGCAGACGCGAGTAGATGTCGAACGCACGTTCTCCGCGAGGCGTCTGTTCGACGACCATCGGTACAAGATGCTGCGCTCGGGTCTGAATGTCTGTCATGAATCTCCTGGAGTCGGGTGCGCGACTTGCGGGTTAATATGCATTTATCGGCGTTGCATCGCGAAAATCAAGGGGCGGGCTTCGGAAATCCTCAGGCCGAAGGCGCCAGCGGCCGACCAAGGCCTTATGCCAGCTGATTCTGGTTCTGAGCGGCGAGCAGTTCGTCCAGCGCCATCGGCTTGTCGCTGACCTGGGCACCGTCGACCAGCGCGGCGACCACCTGATCTTCCAGCGCCAGGGCACGAACGCCTTGCAGCAGATCCGGTCGGCCCTGATAGAACTGCCGAACCTGTTCCGGGTGCTCGTAGTCAGCCGCGAGTTCCTCGATGGCGCGTTCGACGCCTTGCGGGTCCGGCTTGATCTCCAGTTTGCGGATCACTTCGCTGATCAACAGGCCGAGCGCTACACGCTTCCTGGCCTGCTCCTGAAAGATTTCATTGGGCAGCATCTGATCGAGCTGTTCCGGCTTGAGGCCGGCCGAGCTGAAACGGGAAGCCGCTTCCTGGCGCAGGCGCGGAATTTCCTGGTCGATCAGCGCCTGCGGCACCGGAATGTCATTCATTTCCAGCAGACCGTCGAGCGCCTGAACCTTCACGCGGTTCTTGACCGCCTTGTCGCGCTCCTTGGCCAGGGCCTTGCGGCATTTTTCGCGCAGACCCTCGACACCAGCCTCGGCCTCGATGCCGTGCTCCTTGAGAAACGCCGCGTCGATCTCGGGCAGCACCGGCTCCTGCACCTTCTTCAGCGTCACCTCGAACTGCGCCGCCTTGCCGGCCAGCTGTTCGGCCCGGTAATCCTCGGGAAAGGCGACGTCGACCGTGAAGGTCTCGCCCACCGAGTGCCCCACGATGCCGTTCTCGAGGTCCGGCAGGAAGCGGCCGCTGCCGAGTTCCAGTTCGACGTCACTGCCCTTGCCACCTTCGAATTCCTCGCCGTCGATCCGGCCGATGAAATCGATGACGCAGGCATCTCCGACGACGGAGGCGCGTTCCACCTCGTTCAGCGTGCGACGGCTGCCGCGCAGATTGTCGACCAGCTTGTCGATATCGGCTTCGCTGATCTCGACCAGCGGACGCTCGATCGTAAGGCTGTCCAAGGCACCCAAGGTGATTTCGGGATAGACCTCGAAACTGGCGGTGTATTCGAGTTCGTTGTCGGGCGATTCGGCCGTAACTTCGAACGAGGGTGCACCGGCCGGATTGACGCCGGCCTTGTGCACGGCTTCCGGGTAGCTACCGCGAACCAGGTCGGTGACCACGTCCATACGCGCCTGCGGACCATACTGCGAACTGATCAGCTTCATCGGCGCCTTGCCGGGACGGAAGCCCGGAACCTTGGCGCGCGCCGCAATCGACTTCAGACGAGCATCCACCGCCTTGCTGACCTGCTCTGCCGGAATCCGGACCTTCATCTGCCGGACGAGGCCGTCCGAAGTCTCAAGCTGCACTTCCATCGATGTCTAAAGCTCTTCAAGTTGATTGGGGTGGCGCTTCAGCGGCGCCGAACGCGTTGGTGCGAAAGGAGAGACTCGAACTCTCACGCCTTGCGGCGCTGGAACCTAAATCCAGTGCGTCTACCAATTCCGCCACTCTCGCCGGGAAAACTTCTTATCGCAACGGCCTGCCGGCTACTTCACCTGATCAAGCCGCCCCGAAAAAAGGCCGCACAGTATAGCAGCCCGATCCCGGGGTCCGGGGCGAGGTACTCCCCGACGAACGGTGCTTTGCATAGGTAATGCGAATCGTTATCATTATCTAACTTAATCAGCCGAGGACGTCGACATGCCATTGCCCACCGCCGCCAACACCGTGCTGCATCTTTCCGGCCACCGATCCAACGCCGTCAATGCGCGCCTGCACACCGAACAGCTTTTCCAGAACGGCCGCGAACTCGTCATTGAACACCGTGGCGAAGAATACCGTCTGCGACTGACGCGTAACGACAAGCTGATCCTCAACAAGTAGCGGCCCGAAGTCCCTGTCCGCCGCCTGCGCGGTATCTCCCCCCACGCAAGCGCAATGTAAGCAGACTCTGCGATGGCCCGCCGCGCCCTCTGACGCGGCGGGTCTTTTTTGTAGAAGACGAGGCTCCAGCCATGTCGCCCCTTTCGATACGCGCGCTGGCACTGCTGCTTACGATCACCACCCTGCCGGCGTTCGCGGAAGCGAACCGTATTGTCTCCTTGAGCGCTCAGGTGACCGAAACCCTGTTCGCGCCAGGTGTGGGCGATGGTGTCGTCGCCATCGACAGCTCATCACTGTGGCCCCCGCAGGCCCAGACGCTGCCCAATGCCGGATTGATGATAGAGCTGGCCGGCGGTCAGAATGTCGGCCAGGACTTCGAAGGCTACAAGCCCCTGTCCGCAGAATCGCTCGTGCAACTGGCCCCGGAGGTCATCGTCGTGCCGCAGCATGTATTGCCGCAATTGGGCGGATTGAAGGGCCTGCGCCGCAAGCCGGCGATCGCCGCCACGCAACTGGCGCGCGCGATTCACCAGACACCGCTTCACGGTGACTGAGCATGCCCTGCCCGCGCTCGCGGAGCCGGTCTGGCGTCGCCCGTTGCCGCTGTGCCTGGGCTTGACGCTGATCCTGCTGCTGGCGGTGTTGGTCGCGCTGGCCACCGGCCCCTTGGAGCTGCCGCCCGGCCGCGTACTGGCGACCCTGGCGCACGCCATCGGCATTCACTGGGGCGATCCGCCGAGCGCGGTCGAGAATGCGGCGCTGCTGCAGATTCGCCTGCCACGGGTCGTGCTTGGCCTGCTTGTTGGTGCGGCGCTCGCAGCCTCCGGCGGCGCCATGCAGGGGGTGTTCCGAAATCCATTGGCCGATCCCGCGCTAATCGGTGTATCCAGCGGCGCGGCCCTGGGCGCCGCCGCGGTGATCGTGTTTTTCGGCGCCGGCATCGGCCCGGTCTCCTACGCGTTCTCGCTGCCGCTGGCGGCATTCGCTGGGGGCGCCGTGGCGACCTGGACCGTTGCGCGCCTGTCCATGGCCGACGGCGTCACCCGCGTCGCCACGATGCTGCTGGCCGGCCTTGCGATCAACGCCGTTGCCAACGCCGGCATCGGCCTGTTCACGCAGCTTGCGGACGACTTTGCGCTGCGCAGCCTCACCTTCTGGCTGTTCGGCAGCCTCGGCAAGGCCAGCTGGACCGAGATCGCGGTCGCCGCGCCGGTACTGGTCGTGAGCACTGCGCTGATTCCGCGAGATGCCAGCGCACTCAACGCATTGCTGCTCGGCGAAGCCGAAGCCGGCCATCTCGGCGTGGCAGTGGAACGCCTCAAACGCCGACTGGTGGTTCTGGTGGTGCTCGCGGTCGGTGCCTCGGTGGCCCTGACCGGCGTCATCGGCTTCGTCGGCCTGATCGTGCCGCATCTGATCAGACTATGGGCCGGCCCCGATCACCGCCTGCTGCTGCCGGCATCCGCGCTGCTGGGCGCGATCCTGCTGACGCTGGCGGACACCGCCGCCAGAACCGTGGCGGCGCCGATCGAATTACCGATCGGCATCCTGACCGCGCTGGTCGGCGGCCCGTTCTTCATCGCTCTGCTGCTGCGATTCCGCAACGATGACGAAACCCTGTGAGGGCAAGACGCTGAGCCTGGTCGCGGAGCAACTGCATTGCCGAGCCGGTGAGCGCAGCCTGCTGCACGAAGTCTCGCTGCGCCTCACGCCCGGCGAAGTGCATGCGGTGCTCGGCCCCAACGGCGCCGGCAAGTCCACGCTACTGAAAGCCTTGAGCGGCGAACTGCGTCCCCAGGCGGGGCGCGTCGAGCTCAATGGCCAGGCGCTGGACGCGATGCCGCCGCGCGAACGTGCCCGACACCGGGCGGTGCTGCCGCAACTGGACCGCTTGCGCTTCGGCTTCAAGGCCGAGCAGGTGGTCTCGATGGGCCGCCAGCCCTGCCTTCGGCATGGGCCCGCGCGCGAGCGCGAGATCGTGCTCTCGGCCCTGGACGCTGCGGGCGTTCGCGCGCTGGCGCAGCGCCGCTATACGACGCTGTCCGGCGGCGAACGAGCGCGAGTGCAGTTCGCCCGGGTGCTGGCGCAGATCTGGGAACCGCTGCCCTCCGGGCCGCGCTATCTGCTGCTCGACGAACCCACGGCCAGCCTCGATCTGGCCCACCAGCATCACCTGATGACGACCGCGCGACGCTTCGCTGCCAATGGCGTGGGCGTCCTCGCCGTGCTGCACGATCCCAATCTTGCGCTGCGCTACGCCGACCGCGTCAGCCTGCTTCGCGACGGTCGTGTTCTGGCCGGCGGCACGCCGACCGCGGTGATGGATGCGGCGCACCTGCACCGGCTCTACGGCATCGAGGTCGACATCATCCAAGTGCCCGGCCAACGGGGCTGGATCGTGCCACGAACGCCTGGCGACACCGCCTCAGACTGAGCCGCGCCCGCTCGGCTGCTGGCGAAAAAGAAGAAAAAAACGCGGCCAGCGAGGCCGCGTTTCCTGGACGGTCTCGCACGCCTTTCTACAAGGGATTCCAGGTCTTCTTGCGCGTGTAGTTCATGTAGCCAATCGAGGCTCCGGCGCGCAGCCCGACACCGGTGCGGATCGGGGCCAGGGTGATGCCATCGGTGCGTTGATAGTTGACGCCGACGCCGGCCACGAAATAGTAGCTGCCATCCACTGCCGGGAAACGCTGAAACAGATCGGCCGTGCGTTCGAGGTCATAAACCAGCGTGAACACCTTGGACGCGTTTCCGCCAAGATCGAAACCGATCGAGGGACCGGTCCAGTACACCGGCATCTGCCCCCCGGACTTGTAATTCAGCGAACCCTGACCGTAGCGCAGGCCGACCGCGATGGCGCCGCTGACCTCTTCGCCGGCGATATACCCCACCGGTTCGCCCAGATCCTGGAACACGCGCTCGACGCCCTTGGCGAGCCCCTCGGTGACGTTGCCGAAAAACCCGCGCGCCGCGTCCATCACCTCTTTCTGGGAATAGGTGTCGGCGGGCTCGGCCTGCTCGGCCTGCGGCGCCGGCTCCGGATCGTTCGATGCGTCCTGTGCCCAGACCGACAGCGGCATCAGTGCGAGCAGCAGCACCGCTGGCAGCAGCCGCGGCAGACGTACGCAGATTCGCTTGTGCATGAGTGACCCTAGGCCTTGAAGTGGCGGCCACGCTAGCAGCGCGGGCTTAACGAGCACTGACCACGACACGCGTCGATGGTAGCGGATAGGGTGCTTTGAAGCGACCGGCAACCGACGCAAGTCATGCCTGGTTTGCGCGGATCCGGATGTGGCGAAAACCCGCAAAAGCTTGCGATATCCGCCGATCCTTACTGCCTTGGGCCGCCGCTCCTCATGCTAGAATTTGCCCGCCATGCGAGAACTGACCCCCCAGGAGCTTCAGGGAATTCTCAAGGATCCGGATCTCGTTCTGCTCGACGTCCGCATGCCCGAGGAGTTCGAAATTGCCAGCCTTTCCGGCAGCTTGCACATTCCGATGCCGGAAGTTCCGAATCGGCTCGGCGACCTGAACCCAGGCTCGCGCATCGTTGTCCTATGCCATCACGGAATCCGCAGCGAACGCGTGGCACGTTTGTTGGAACGCAGTGGATTTACGGATGTCAGTCATCTGGTCGGCGGTCTTGATCGCTGGGCGGACGAGGTCGATCCTTCGATGCCGCGCTACTGACCTGACAGCCTGCAGCGGGTGCTGGCGACAACTCCCGTCAACCCGCACCAAGTCCTTTGGGGCCAATTCGTTTTGGGGAATAGCAGTTCATGCGTCTGATCTTCAGCCTGCTCGGCTTGCTGGCCACACCTGGCCTGGCCGTGGCGTCCGACCTTGTCGACGTTTACGATCTGGCCGTTCAGAACGACACACAGCTGGCCGCTCAGGGCCATGCTCTGGATGCCGCGTTGCAGTCCATGCCGATAGCACGGTCTTCTCTGCTGCCCCAGCTCAGCGGGTCGGGGTCCTACAGCTTCGACAACAACAAGACCACCTCGACGGTTACGTTCGACCAGACGACCGGCCAGGAAATTCCACCGACGAGCTTCACCCGCACCTCGTACGCCGAACCCTACAGCTATGGCCTGAACCTGAACCAGATACTGTTCGACCGCGAAGCCTGGGTACGTCTCAAACAATCGGATGATCGTGCGGCGTCGGCGCGAGCCGACTACGCCGCCGCCCAGCAAGACCTCGTACTGCGCGTGAGCCAGGCCTATTTCGATGTCCTGGCAGCCCAGGACAGCCTGCGATTCTCGAAGGCGGAAAATGAGGCGGTATCCCGTCAGCTCGAACAATCCAGGCAACGATTCGACGTCGGGCTGGCCGCGATCACCGATGTTCAGGAAGCCCAGGCGCGATACGACCTGACCGTGGCCAATGCGCTACAAGCCGAACAGGATCTCGCCACCGCACGGCAGGCACTCGCGCAGATCATCCGGCAGCGCGAACTGCCGCTCGCCAGATTGCAGGACGAAATCCCGTTGCCCAAGCCGGACCCGGCCGATGCGGACGCCTGGGTCGATGCTGCAAACGAAGGCAATCTCACGCTGCTGTCAGCCAGAATTCAGTCCGAGATTGCGCACAAGGACATCAAGATCAGCAAGTCCGGGCACTATCCCACCTTGAACCTGCAAGGCACCAAGCGCTACTCACAGAGCGGCGGCTACAACGACTCCGAGACCGATTCGGACTCCGTCTCGCTTAACCTCAACGTGCCGATTTTTTCGGGCTTGGGCGTGCGCGCCGACGTGCGCCGCGCCAGCAGCGTTTATGAACAGCGCCTTTCGGAACTCGAAGGCACGGAGCGGCAGGTCGAACGTGACACACGTGTGGCCTATCAGGGCGTGATCACCGGCAGCGCACGCGTCAAGGCGCTCAAGCAGGCCGTGGTTTCGAACCAGACGGCCTACGAAGCCAGCGATGTCGGCCTGCAGGTCGGCACGCGAACCAACGTCGACGTGCTCGATGCGCAGCAGCAGCTCTACAGTGCGCAGCGCGACTACGCGCGAGCACGCTATGACTATCTGATCAGTGTGCTTCAGCTCAAGGCCGCCGCCGGACGGCTCGTTGAGAACGACCTCGTCGAGATCAATCGGCTGCTGATCGACGAAAACTGATCAAAGGTGCAGGCCGCACTCGGTCTTGGGCTTGCCCTGCCAGCGACCGCTGCGGCCTTCGCCGGCCACCGTGCAATGCGTGCAACCGATCGACGAGTAGCCCTGCGCCACCATCGGATGAAACGGCAGCGCGTGATCGCGGATGTAGGCGTCGCGCTGCTCGCGGCTGACGTCGATCATCGGATTGAACTTGAGCAGGCCGCGCCGCAGCTCGAACAGTTCCAGTCCTGAGCGATGGTCGGTCTGCCAGCGCATCAGGCTTGAGACCCACACTTGGTACCGCGGCTTGATCGCGTCCAGCGGCTCGGTCTTGTTGATCGAGCAGCAGAAATCCGGGTCGCGTTCGTAGGACTTTTCCTGCTGTGTGAACTGGTGCTTCCAGTCTTCGGCGCGCACGTCGAACACCGTCAGACCAAAGCGCTCGACCAGATAATCCCGATACTCCAGGGTCTTGGGAAAGTGATAGCCGGTATCGATGAAGGCGATCGGCTGCTCCCGACGGATCGTCGAGATGATGTGCAGAAAACAGGCCGAGGTCGCGGCAAACGAGGAGGTGACCAAGACCTTGTCCGGATCGAAATCCCGATACAGCCGCTCGATCCGGGCATTGAAATCCAGCGGCGCGTATTCGGCATTGAGCTGCGCCACGCGCTTCGCATCGAAAGGCGCGCGATCGGTGGCGACATCGACTTCATGTTCGGCGATCAGTGGTGCGGAAACAGTCATGACTTGCGGCGGCTCGTCGGCTTGATCAGGATGCGCAGGATAGGCAGCGCCACCGCGTCTCACAATGAATCAGGCTGCATTCGGTCAAAACGTCATAACCTTATGCGCGTCGAATCGACCTCGCAGAACGGGCCGCCCGCCCCGCTTCGGTTCTCATCGGGGACGCCAGCGGCAACAATAGGAGCATTCGTACATTCATTTCACGGACCGAAGAACAACGCCGATGAGCCATCTCAAGCAGCTTTCCTCCCTCGGCCAATCCGTCTGGCTGGACTTCATCCGCCGCAAATTGCTGAGCTCCGGCGAGCTGGCGCGCCTGATCGCGGACGACGGCCTGCGCGGTCTCACGTCCAATCCCGCGATCTTCGAGAAGGCCATCGGCGGCAGCAACGACTACGACGCCGCGCTGGAAACCTTTGTCGATCTCGGCATCCATGATCCGCGTCAGATCTTCGAGGCGCTGGCGGTGACGGACATCCAGCATGCCGCCGATCTGTTCCTGGGCGTCTATCACGAGAGCCAGGCGACCGACGGTTACGTCAGTCTGGAAGTCTCACCGCAGCTCGCCAACGATGCCAGCGCGACCATCAACGAAGCCCGCCGCCTGTGGGCCGCCGTGAATCGCCCCAATCTGATGATCAAGGTTCCGGGCACGGCCAGCAGCCTCGCGGCGATCCGGCGCCTGATCGGCGAAGGCATCAACGTCAATGTGACGTTGCTGTTCTCACGGTCCGCGTACCGCGAGGTGGCGCGCGCCTACATCGACGGCATCGCCGACCTCATCAAACAGGGGGGCGATCCCCGCCGCGTCGCCAGCGTTGCCAGCTTCTTCATCAGCCGCATCGATGCACAGGTGGACGCAGAGATCGAAGCGCGCATCGCAGGTGGAGACCCGGATGCCGCCGGTCTGCAAGCGCTCACAGGAAAACTTGCGATCGCCAATGCCAAGCTCGCGTACCTGGACTATCTCGAACTGTTCTCCAGCGACCGCTGGGAAGCCATGGCGGCGCAGGGTGCGCAGACCCAACGCCTGCTATGGGCCAGCACCGGCACCAAGAATCCGAGCTACCGCGACACGCTCTACGTGGACGAATTGATCGGCGAGCACACCGTCAACACCATGCCGCCGGCGACGATGGACGCATTCCGCGACCATGGTGCCGCGGCCGACACCCTGGGCGATCGCATCGAACAGGCGCGCGAGCAGATCAAGGCCGCCGCCAAGCTCGCGATTCCGCTTGAGGCGATCACGGACCGCCTGGTGCGTGAAGGCATCAAGCAGTTCGAGGATGCCGACGCCAAGCTGATCGCCGCGGTGCAGGCCAAGGTCGATGCGATCCGTTCGGGCAAGAGCACGGAACCCCTGCACGGCTGAACACCCGGCCGGCTCGTTTCAGCCGTCACCACTCGCCGCAAGCAAACGGGCGTTGCCGCCGATCGCCGACGTATTCACTGTCAGGGTGCGTTCCGTGACGAAGCGCAACAGATAATGCGGCCCGCCGGCCTTGGGGCCGGTGCCGGACAGACCTTCCCCGCCGAACGGCTGCACGCCGACCACCGCGCCGATCTGATTGCGGTTGACGTAACAGTTGCCGACACGCGCCAAGGCGCGCACCCGCCGCCAGGTCTTCTCGATGCGGCTGTGCACACCCAGGGTCAGCCCGAAGCCGGTGTTGTTGATGTCCTCGATGATCTGATCGAGCTTGCGCCCGGAGTAGCGGATCACGTGCAGAATCGGGCCGAAGTGCTCGGCGTCGAGCTGCTTGATCGAATCGATCTCCACGGCGGTCGGCGGCACAAAACTGCCGTGCTCACAGCGCGTCGACAGTGGCAATCGCAGGATCAGGCGGCCGAGCCCGGCCACAGCGTCCACGTGCGCCATCAGCGAGGCCTGTGCCTCCGGGTCGATGACCGGGCCCACGTCGGTCGCCAGCCAGGCAGGATCGCCCACCACCAGTTCCTGCATCGCGCCGCGCAGCATGCCGACCACCTTATCGGCGATTTCCTGTTGCACATAGAGCACGCGCAAGGCCGAACAGCGCTGACCGGCGGACTGAAACGCTGCCGTAATCACGTCTTTCACGACCTGTTCCGGCAAGGCACTGGAGTCGGCGATCATTGCGTTCTGACCCCCGGTTTCCGCGATCAGGCTAGCGATCGCGCCCGGACGCGCGGCCAGTGTGCGGTTGATGGTCTGCGCCACAGCCACTGATCCGGTAAATGCCACGCCGGCGACCAAGGGATGCTGGCACAGCGCTGCACCGACATCGCCTTCGCCGAGCACGCATTGCAGCACGTCGTCCGGGATGCCGGCATCCAGCATCAGTCGCACCATCATCATGGCGACGAGGTTGGTCTGCTCGGCCGGCTTGGCGACCACGGTGTTACCGGCAACCAGCGCCGCCGCGATCTGCCCGGTGAAGATCGCCAGCGGGAAATTCCATGGCGAGATGCAGACGAACACGCCGCGCCCGGCCAACTGCAATTCGTTGTGCTCACCGGTGGGGCCTGGCAACACCTCCGGCGCGGTCATCAGGCGACGCGCCTGCTGGGCGTAGTAACGCAGGAAATCCACCGCCTCGCGGACCTCGGCCACTGCATCTGGCAAACCCTTGCCGGCCTCTCGCACCAGGGCCGCCAGAAACTCCGGGCGGCGCGCCTCAAGCCGGTCGGCCGCGCGCTCCAGCAATTGCGCGCGCGACTCCACCGGCATTGCATTCCAGCGCGGCTGCGCATGCCAGGCCGCCGCGACGACCTCGCCGAGGTCGTCCGGTTCGAACGGGCACCAGTGCCCGAGCACCGCGCGCCGGTCGGCCGGATTGTGCACCGGCAACGGGCTGCGTTTCGAGTCGATCGCGTTGTGCGTCAGTGAGTCCGCTCGCGATGGAAGCGGCGCTGCGCTCAAGGCTTCAGCCAGCGCCGAGGCCTCCGGCTCGGACGCGAAGTTGACACCGCTGGAATTGAGTCGCGAACTGCCGTAGAGCGCCTGGGGAAGGGCGATCGCCGGATTCGGGATCACGGGATACTGCTGCACCTGTTCCACCGGATCGAGCACCAGTTGCTCCGGCGGCACGTTCTCGTCATAGATTCTGTTGACGAACGAGCTGTTGGCGCCGTTTTCCAGCAGGCGGCGCACCAGATACGGCAGCAGATCCTCGTGTGAACCGACCGGGGCATAGATCCGCACCGGCACCGGAATGTCACGCATCACCGCTTCGTACAGCGCTTCGCCCATGCCGTGCAGGCGCTGGAATTCGTAGCCGGCATCGTCGCCCGCGTAGCTGCGTACGGCGGCGACGGTATGGGCGTTGTGCGTGGCCAGCTGCGGATAGAAGTGCGTGCGTGCCGCCAGCAGACGGCGCGCGCAGGCCAGGTACGAAACATCGGTATTGGGCTTGCGCGTGAACACCGGGTAGCCGGCCAGGCCCTGCTCCTGGGCCCGCTTGATTTCGGTATCCCAATAAGCGCCCTTGACCAGTCGCACCGGAATCTGACGGCCCACGCCCGCCGCCAGCGCCTCCAGCCATTCGATGACCGGCAAAGCACGCTTCTGAAAGGCCTGGACTGCGAGACCGAAGCCGTTCCAGCCGCTCAGCGTCACATCACGATAGACCGCCTCGAAGACGTCCAGCGACAGCTCCAGGCGATCGGCTTCCTCCGCGTCCACGGTCAAGCCGATCCGGTGTCGCTTGGCTTCCTGCGCCAGCGCCAGCAGGTTCGGCACCAGTTCGGCGAGCACTCGCTCGCGCTGCGCCACCTCATAGCGCGGATGCAGCGCCGACAGCTTCACCGAGATACTCGGCCGGCGCAGCAACTCGGTTTCGACGCCGGCACGCTTGCCGATCGCCTGAATCGCGTCATGGTAGGACTGCAGGTAGCGCCTGGCGTCGCTGGCGTTGAGCGCCGCCTCGCCGAGCATGTCGAACGAGTGCAGGTAGGCGCGGTGCGCCTTGCTGCGAGACCCGTCCAGAGCCTCGGCAATGCTGCGCCCGATCACGAACTGGTGCCCCATCAGCTTCATCGCCTGGCGCACCGCCATGCGGATCACCGGCTCGCTGGACTTTCCGATCAGGCGATTGAACGAAGCTCGAAAATTTCCCGTGGTTTGCGGCGACAGGCGCACCAGACGCCCGGTCAGCATCAGCCCCCAGGTCGAGGCATTGACGAACAGGGAGTCCGAACGCCCGAGGTGGGACTCCCAGTCCGCCTCGGACAACTTGTCCGCGATCAGCGCTTCGGCGGTGTCGTCGTCCGGGATGCGCAGCAAGGCCTCGGCCAGACACATCAGCAGCACGCCTTCATCCGACGACAGATCGTATTCCTGCATGAAGGAATCGAGCGCCGACACATTCTCGGCCTCACCACGAACCGCGGCGACCCAACTCGCGGCTCGCTCCTGGGCCTGGGACCGCAGCGGCTCGGGCAGCTCGGCGATACCCATGAGCTTGTGCACCAACGCCGTCTCGTCGGCGAACCAGTGCTCTGAAACGGCTGCCCGCAAAGGATCTCGCTCGGGCAGCCGGGAGGAATGGATGAAGCCGGGGGCGATGGATTCGTTCATGAAGCGCATCATAGCGAGGCCCGATTGCGTACAGAATTGTCCGCGATCAACAGGCCGCAATTGCAGACGACAACTACTTCGGCGTTCGCGGCGGGCTTACCGCCAACACCTTGGGCGGCGCGAAAGTCACCGACAGTCTCAACGCGATCCCCGGCACCAAGGTTTCGGTGGATATCGACGAAAGCGATACCGGTTACGAGGTTTTCGGCGGCATGCGCGTTGGCGACAATCTGTAGGTCGAGGCCAGCCATGTGAACTTCGGCGATTTCGACATGCATATCAGCGGCACCGCCGTGGACCCCGACGCAGTCGCCCAGCAGGCCGGCGATGAAGCGCCGATGTCTGGCTCAGCCGCCCGCGTCGGCCTGTTTGGCGCCGCGGCCGAAATATGGCTTCCAGGCGGCTTCCAGGCGGCTTCCCGACAGCGCATCGCGAAGTGCAAGGCCGGTCCGATGCCGGCCTTGTTCTTATCGGCGCTTGTCCGACCGCCTTACACTGCGCACTGACATGGACACCGGCAGGCATACATATGTCCACGGACATCAGCATCGTCTACATCAGCTGTCCCGCCTCGGCGGCGCAGACGCTGGCCAATGCACTCGTCGAATCGAATCTGGCCGCGTGCGTTACGCTGCTGCCGGGTGCTCGGTCCGTCTATCGCTGGCAAGGCAAGGTGCACAACGACGAAGAGACGCTGCTGCTGGCCAAGACACGTACCGAGCGAGTCGGCGCGCTGTGTGAGCGAGTGGTCGCGGATCATCCCCATGAGGTTCCCGAGGTCATTGCCGTCGAACTCGCGCAGGGTCACGCGCCGTATCTCGACTGGGTGGCTTCGGAAACCGACGCAGACTAACGGCCGGATTCGAATGCGAGCCTCCACCGCCCTCAGATTGCCCGTGCTCTGCCTGCTCGCCGCAGGCATCGGCTTCTTCGCCTATCGCGGACTGGCCCCGGCGCCATCGCCACAGGCGCCGCTGTTGCACTTCACCGATCTCGACGGCAAACCACGACAATTGTCCGAATGGCGTGGGCGCCCGGTGCTCATCAACTTCTGGGCCACCTGGTGTGCGCCGTGCCTGAAGGAAATTCCGATGCTGGTCCAGGCTCAGACCGAACTCGCGGATACCGGACTGATGATCCTCGGGCCCGCGGTGGACGAAGCCGAACCGGTGCGCCACTTTCATGCAGAGCGTAACTTGAATTACCCTGTATTCGTGGGTGCCGACCAAGCCATCGTGGCGATGGACGCTCTGGGCGATACACGCGGCGCTCTTCCCTTGTCGGTGTTCATTTCGCCCGATGGAAAAATCGTCGCCCGGCATTCCGGCGTACTCAGCCGCGAGCAGTTGGAGAGCTGGCTGGAGCGCTATCGGTAAGGATTCGTACTGTGGCGAATCGTGACCCAATCAAACCCGATCCAAACCCAATAACGCATAAACGTGTGCAAAACGTGCACAAACGGATCAGCAGGCTATAATCGGAATTCGCCCGCCGCACTCGACCCAGACTCTTGGCGCACCTGCTGCTATTGAACGGACCGAACCTCAACCTGCTCGGCACGCGCGAGCCCGAGGTCTACGGCGCCCAGACGCTGGCCGACATCGAACAGGCGCTTGCGCAAGACGCGGCCGGCCTGGGCCATCGACTGTCCACGTTCCAGAGCAATCACGAAGGCGCGTTGATCGATCGCATTCACTCGGCCCGGGGCGAAATCGACTTCATTCTGATCAATCCTGCGGCGTACACGCACACCAGCGTGGCGCTGCGCGATGCCCTGCTGGCCGTGGCCATTCCGTTCATCGAGATTCACCTTTCGAATGTCCACGCCCGCGAGGCCTTCCGTCACCACTCGTACTTTTCGGACATCGCACACGGTGTGATCGTCGGCCTGGGAGCGGCCGGCTATCACTTCGCGCTGCATGCCGCCCACCAACAGTTGAACCCGCAGGGGAATTAGCTTCATGGATATCCGTACGATCAAGAAACTGATCGAATTGCTCGAACAGTCCGGTATCGCGGAACTGGAAGTCAAACAGGGAGAGGAATCGGTCCGGATCAGTCGCAACCCGGCGCCCGGTTCAGGTCCGGTCTATGCACAGGCGCCGCAGCAGGCCTACGCCCCGCCCCCGCCGCCCGCGGCGGCGCCCGCCGCCAGCAGCGCTCCGGCGGCTCCGGCCGCCAAGGCGCCGGACGAAAAGAACCTGGTGCGCGCGCCGATGGTCGGCACCTTCTATCGCTCGCCCGCACCGGGTGCCAAGTCCTTCGTCGAGGTCGGGCAAACCGTGAAGGAAGGCCAGACCCTGTGCATCATCGAAGCGATGAAGATGCTCAACCAGATCGAAGCCGATCGCGCCGGCGTGGTCGTCGAAATCCTCGTGGACAACGAGCAGCCGGTCGAATTCGATCAGCCCTTGTTCGTGATCGAATAAGACCGCCCCGCCATGATCGAGAAAGTTCTCATCGCCAACCGCGGCGAGATTGCCCTGCGCATCCTGCGAGCCTGCCGCGAACTCGGCATCAAGACCGTGGCCGTGCACTCTTCCGCGGACCGCGACCTCAAGCACGTGTTGCTGGCCGACGAATCGGTGTGCATCGGCCCGCCGGCCGCCGCCAAGTCCTATCTCAACATGGCGGCGATCATCAGCGCCGCCGAAGTCACGCAGGCCGACGCGATTCATCCCGGCTACGGATTCCTGTCCGAAAACGCCGACTTCGCTGAAAGCGTGGAACGTTCGGGCTTCATTTTCATCGGCCCGCGCGCGGAAACGATCCGCCTGATGGGCGGCAAGACCACCGCCAAGGCCGAGATGATCGCGGCCGGTGTGCCCTGCGTTCCGGGCAGCGAAGGTGTGCTTCCCGATGACGAGGCCGAATGCATCGACGTGGCGCAACGCGTCGGCTACCCGGTGCTGATCAAAGCCGCCGCCGGTGGCGGCGGACGCGGCATGCACGTCGTCCGTTCACAGGAAAACCTGATCCAGTCGATACACATGGCGCGTGCCGAAGCGCAGGCGGCATTCCGCGACGGCTCGGTGTTCCTGGAGAAGTATCTGGAAGTGCCGCGCCACATCGAGATTCAGGTACTGGCCGACGAACACGGCAACGTCGTGCATCTGGGCGAGCGCGACTGCTCGATGCAGCGCCGCAACCAGAAGGTCGTCGAGGAATCGCCGGCGCCGGGCATCACCCAGGCGCAGCGTGACCACATCGGCAAGCTGTGCACCGATGCCTGCAAGCGCATCGGCTATCGAGGCGCCGGCACGATGGAGTTCCTGTACGACAACGGCGAGTTCTATTTCATCGAAATGAACACGCGCATCCAGGTCGAGCACCCGGTCACCGAAATGGTGACGCAGACCGACCTGATCAAGCAGCAGTTGCTGGTCGCGGCCGGCGAGAAGCTCACGCTCCGGCAGGAGGATCTCAAGCCGCGCGGTCACGCGATCGAATGTCGAATCAATGCCGAGGACCCGCGCCGCTTCGTGCCCTCACCGGGCGAGATCAAGAAGTATCACGCCGCCGGCGGACCGGGGATTCGCATCGATTCCCATGTCTACGCCGGCTACACGGTACCGCCGCACTACGACTCCATGATCGGCAAGCTGATCGCCTGGGGCGAAACCCGGGAATCGGCGATCGCGCGCATGCATACGGCGCTGTCGGAAATGGTGATCGACGGCATCCAGGTCAACATCCCCCTGCAGTCGCGCATCATGGAGGACGAGGTGTTCAGCCGTGGCGTGCACCACATCCACTACCTCGAAGAGATGCTCAAGAACTGGGAATGAAGCGCGGCGAGCGCAGGGCGGCGTAGACTCGCGCGCCCGCCCTGCACCACCGGACAGATTCATGGCCTGGCTACAACTGCGTCTACAGACCCGCCACCCCGAGTTCGCCGAAGAACTGCTGCTCGCGCATGGCGCGCAGTCGGTGAGCTTCGTCGACGCGGGCGACACCCCGGTGCTGGAGCCGCTGCCCGGCGAAACACCGCTGTGGGCACAGACCGCAGTGCTTGCGCTGTTCGCCGAAGACGCCGACCCGGAACCGGCGCTGGCGGCGATCGCCGCAATACTCCCCGAGCAGAATCCGCCCGTGGTCACACGCGAGATCGTGGAAGACCAGGACTGGGTACGCCTGTGTCTGGACCAGATGCAGGCGGTGCACTTTGGCGGAGCCCTGTGGATCTGCCCGCGTCATCGCACGGTCGAGGATGCATCCGCCGTCGTCGTGCGCCTCGATCCCGGCCTCGCCTTCGGCACCGGCACGCACCCGAGCACCTCGCTGTGCCTGCGCTGGCTGGCGCAGGCTGATATCGCCGGCCAGCGCGTGCTCGACTATGGCTGCGGCTCCGGCATCCTCGCGATCGCCGCGCTCAAGCTCGGCGCCGCCGCGGCCACGGGCGTGGACATCGACCCGCAGGCGCTGACCGCCAGCCTCGAAAACGCCCGCGACAATGAGGTCGAACTGACGGTCTCCGACGTATCAGGTTTCAAGACCGCACCCTACGACCTGGTGCTCGCCAACATATTGGCGGGGCCGTTGATCGAGCTGGCGCCGCTGCTCAGCGCCTGCGTTCGCCCCGGCGGCCAACTCGTGCTCGCCGGCCTGCTCGACCGGCAGGCTGAAGAAGTCGCCAGCGCCTATGCCGGCGATTTCGAAATCGAAGCCGTCTCCGACGAAGGCTGGACCCGGCTGGTCGGAACCCGCTTGCCCTGACTAGCGGCACAATCCGATACATTTTCGATCGCTCCCTGGCGAGAACCTTGGGGTATCATTGCGCCCCCGTTTTTTTTCCTCTTTTCGAGTTCGCTGCCGTTCGCGCGATGGGCTCGTCCGTTTCACCGAGGCGCCATCAGCACATGTCCGCAGAACCCTCACACAAGATCAATGGCGCAGCGCGCCCATTGAGTCACGCCGTGGCAGACAGCCTCGAAGCCTATTTTCGTACGCTCAATGGTTACGCGCCCAGGGACCTCTACGACCTCGTGCTTGAACAAGTCGAGCAACCGCTGCTGAAAACCGTGCTTCACCATTGCAACGGCAATCAGTCACGGGCCGCTGAAATGCTGGGGCTCAATCGCGCCACGCTGCGCAAGAAACTGCGCCAACATGGCATTACGGCGGACGGCGCATGAGCAATTCCATCCAGATCCGCCGCGCTCTGCTGTCGGTTTCGGACAAGAGTGGACTCGTCGATTTCGCACGCGCTCTGGCCGAGCGCGGCATCGAACTGCTGTCCACCGGCGGAACCTATCGCAGCCTGCGCGAGGCTGGCATCGCCGTCACCGAAGTCTCGGAACATACCGGCTTTCCGGAAATCATGGATGGCCGCGTCAAGACGCTGCATCCCAAGATTCACGGCGGCATCCTCGGGCGCCGCGGCACGGATGACGCCGTGATGCGCGAACACGGCATCGCAGCAATCGACCTCGTGGTGGTCAACCTCTACCCATTCGAGCAGACCGTCGCCAGGCCCGAGTGCACGCGCATCGACGCGATCGAGAACATCGACATCGGCGGTCCGGCGATGGTGCGCGCAGCCGCCAAGAATCACGCGTATGTCGGCATCGTCGTTGACCCGAAGAACTATGCCGATGTCCTCGCCGCACTCGCTGACGGCGGACTATCGTTCACGCTGCGCACGCGCCTCGCGGCCAAGGCCTACGCGCACACCTCACGCTACGACGCCGCGGTGGCGGAGTACCTGGCCGGCGTCGACGAGGCCGGGCAGCGCGCCGTGTTCTCGCCGGTGCTGGGCATGCAGTTCAAGAAGGCGCAGGACCTGCGCTACGGCGAAAATCCGCACCAGCGCGCCGCGTTCTATCGCGAGCGCGAGCCTGAATCCGGCACGATCTCCGCCGCAAAACAGGTGCAGGGCAAGGCACTGTCGTACAACAACATCGCCGATGCCGATGCCGCGCTGGAGTGCGTCAAGAGCTTCACCAAGCCGGCCTGCGTGATCGTCAAACACGCCAATCCCTGCGGCGTCGCCGTCAGCCTGGACGGCATCGGTGCCGCCTACGATCTGGCGTTCCAGACCGATCCGACCTCGGCCTTCGGCGGCATCATCGCCTTCAACCGCGAACTCGACGGCGCCACCGCGCGCCGCATCGTCGAACGTCAGTTCGTCGAGGTGATCATCGCGCCGACGCTCAGCGCCGAAGCCCGTGACGCGGTCGCCGCCAAGCAGAACGTCCGCGTACTCGAATGCGGGCAGTGGCCGCAGCTACGCACCAGCGCCTGGGACTACAAGCGCGTTGGCGGCGGACTGCTGATCCAGGATCGCGACGATGCCGTGATCCAGGCCGAGGCGCTCAAGGTGGTCAGCCAGCGCCAGCCCACAGCCAGCGAAATCGACGACCTGGTGTTCGCCTGGAAGGTCGCCAAGTTCGTCAAGTCCAATGCCATCGTCTACGCCAAGGGCCGTCAGACCATCGGCGTCGGTGCCGGACAGATGAGCCGCGTCTATTCGGCGAAGATCGCCGGCATCAAGGCCGCCGATGAAAAGCTCGAGGTCAAGGGCTCGGTGATGGCGTCCGACGCGTTCTTCCCGTTCCGTGACGGGATCGATGCCGCCGCCGCCGCCGGCATCACCGCCGTGATCCAGCCCGGCGGTTCAGTGCGCGATGCCGAAGTCATCGCCGCCGCCGACGAAGCCGGCATGGCGATGCTGTTCACCGGCATCCGCCACTTCCGGCACTAGCACAGCCTGTCGGACTCGGGGATTCGGTGCTGAGCTGTTCCGGCGGTATCGGCGCCGCGGCCTGTAGTTCGATGCGGGCGCGGAAACGAGTTGCTCGATCTGATCTACAGCGCCGAACGGCCGGACACCGCCGATCTGGCGCGTTCGATCCTGCGGGACCTGCGCGTCGCCGTATCCCGCTCGCGCGGCACGCCGGGCACGCTGCTGGAAGTGCTCGGCGAAATCTGCGCGGAATGCGAGAATCGGCTGGAGCGTATCGACGCCGAACTGATCTGGGACCAGAGCGACGAACTGCCCGACCCACAAAGGATCACGGCCAGTCGCTGCACCTATTCCGCATCGTGCGCGAAGCCGTCAGCAACGCGATCCGGGACGCCCGCATCAGCGCCCGAACAACTTGTCGAAAGCCTTGTCCAGCGCCTTGTCGACCGTGCTGTCGGTCGCTTCGTCCACTTCCTGGTCGGAGCGCTGCTCCACACGGCCCTGCTGCCGCTTCGCCTTGCCGCCGAGAATCGCGCCCAGGTCGAAGCCGCCGGTGCCGGACGACGAGGCGTCGGCCGAGCCCCCCATCTGGAAGCCGCTCATGTCGGGCAGTTGCTGCGGCGCCGCCGGCAACACCAGCCGCGAAGACGACGGCGCGCCGCCGAAGCTCGCGATGCGGAATTCATCGCCGGCGCGCAACACACCGAGACGATCCTGCCGAAGACGCGCGTTGACGGCTTCCGCGCCAGACAGGGTGTCCGCCTTGCCGACAGCACTTGCCATCGCCGTACTCACGGCGAACATCGCCTCGGTGTATTCGCGGGCACGTGCATCGCTGCTCAACACCAGCTCCCGGGTCTGCGTCTGGCCGTCACCGTCGAGATAGCTCATCAGATAGACCGATCCGCGTACGCCGGCGACGGTCTCGCTGCCGCCGGTGCGCTTCAGCGAGATCAGCTCTTGAACATCATCCGCACCCGATTTCGGCTGCGCCTGCCCCATTTTTCCGAACATCGACAACATGCCTCCCACGTCCATCACCACGGGCTGGCCGTCCTGCTCGGCCACCGTATAGAGGTGGCCGTCGCGAAACAGCATGTAGCCGTCCTGACGGCTCATCGACGACATCCGCACCTGCTGCGGCCCGGCGAACTCGATCAGCATCGATTGACGCTCGCCATCGGCATCGACCTCTACCGTGACGCTGCCGGCCGCCAGAACCAGGGCCGGTGCGCCCAGAGCAAAAGCGCAAAGAATCTGTCTGATGTGACGCATGTCTGAATACTCCCTCGATTGAACTGGCGGACCCGGGCAATTGTGACCGCCTCCGCAACCCGGGGCCCGGAATCGCGGATAATGCGCTCCAGACCGTTCCAGCCTGGCGGTCCATCATGGCCGCCTTCGTGGGATATACGGATCGGCCGCAAGATTGCGGACATGCTTGTGATCCAGGACCAGGATCCGGGGGAATCGGGAATGATCGATTGCGACATTCGGAACACCGAAACGCCAGTTGGCAGCGCAGTGGAACAACTGGTGCCACTGCTGTACGCCGACCTCAGGCGCATGGCGCGGCGGGAACGCTGGCGCGTCGGTGGCGGACAGACCTTGCAGACCACGGCGCTCGTCAGCGAGGCCTATCTCAAGCTGAGGCGCAGTCAGGGCTGGGATTCCCACCAGCACTTCCTGCACGCGGCCGCGGTCGCGATGCGGCAGATCCTGGTGGACCATGCACGCGCGCAGCTGGCGGCCAAGCGCGGCGGGGACAGTATCGACCTCAGTCTCGACGACATCGGCGAAGCGGCGGACAACCTCTGCATCGAATCGAACGAGGACCTGCTCGCGATCAACGATGCGCTGGAAAAACTGGCCGAACTGAACCCGCGCCTGGTCCAGGTGGTGGAATGCCGCTATTTCGCCGGTTACAGCGAACTCGAAACCGCAACCGCGCTGGGCATCACTGATCGCACGGTGCGCCGCGACTGGATCAAGGCCAAGGCCTGGCTGCAACGCGAACTGAGCACCGGGACCTGAGCCCTTCAGTTCAGGCGCGAACGGACCTGCTTGGCCATTTCACGATAACGCTGCACGGCAGCACCATAGGGTTCAAGCACCGCTTCGACCTGATCGAGCGTCGCCTTCGCCGCCGCTGCATCACCCCTCATGCCCTGCACGCGCGCCTGCAGCATCAGGCTGACGGCGTACTGCACGCTGGAGCCGCCGAAGTGTTCGCGTGCGATCGAGGTGGCGCGCTGCGAAGCGGCCTCGGCCGCCGGTGCGTCGTGCGCCGCGAGTGCCAGCTCCACCGCACCGCCCAGGGTGGCGCTGTACTCCGGGCTGTTCTCACCGGCGTACTCCAGCGCCATCGCCGAGGCTTCGCCCAGCAAGGGTGCGGCCTCGTCGAGCCGATCGAGCCGGATCAGGATCTTGGCGTAGTTGCTGGCCAGCGCGGCCGTCGCCGCGGACGGTCCGTACAGACGCCGCCGCAGAATCAGCGCCTGCTCGAAACGGCGCGCCGACTCATCCAGGTCGCCGGCCAGGAACGCCAGCGAAGCCCAGTTGTTGAGCGTATTCAGGGCCGCCGTGCTGCCAGTGTCACCAATGCGTTCGTGCGCCGCCCAGGCCTTGCGGCAGGCCGCCAGCCCGGCCTGCGGCTGATTGGCCGACATGTAGACCACGGCCATCGTCCCGTAGGCATTGGCGATATCCGGGTGGTCCGGCTCGCCGCCGGCCAGGCGCTCGTCCGCCATCGCCTGCAAGCGTGCAACCGCAGTATCGATGTCGCCCGCGGCCCGGGCCAGCTGCGATTCGAGCAACATCGCCGAGATCCGTTCGCTGCGGTAGCGCGCCGGATCCTCGGCCCAGAACGCACGGGCCTGCGTGAGTAGTCGTGCGGACTCGGCCTCGCGGCGCTGACGGTATCGCAGGTCGGCCAGTTCATAGCGCGCCTGGGCCTGCAGGGCCGGATCGATATCGGCCGGCGGTTCCTCGACCACGCGGCTCAGCAAGGGGTCGGCCGCTTCGTAGTCATTCAGCACCAGATACATGTAGCCAAAGCTGTACAGCATGCTTACGGCCCGATCGGGCGCTTCCGAATAAAGATCCATCAGGCGCTGCGCGGCGCGGTCCAGCACCATCCGCGCGGTCAGCTCCCCGGTTCCCTCAGCCATGTCCACCGTACGGAACAGGTGCTCGACAAAGCGCTGCACCGCTTCGCCACGCTCGACTTCGCGGCGCGCCACGTCTCGTTCCACCGCGGCGCGATGGGCCTGCCACGCGGTCCCCGCCAGTCCTGCGGCCAGCGCCAGCACGATGCCCCCGACAGCTGCCACCAACCAGCGATAGCGACGCAGGAATACCCCGGCGCGATAGCTGCGAACGCCACCGCGCGCGAGCACGGTGCTGCCAGCCATGTGACGCTCGACATCGGCGCGCAGCGCATCGACCGTGGCGTAGCGCGACTCCGGTAGCTTGCGCAGGCATTTGGCGACAATCGCATCGAGATCGCCGCGCAGCAGACGCGCAGGCACTGCTGTCGGCGAACTGGCGGCGGCCGTACTCGGCATCGGCGGCTCGGCGTGCAGCAATCGCTCGACGGCCACAGACAGGGGCAGGCTCCTGAGCATCCAGGCCGGCTGCCCGACCAGCAGCTCGTAGAGCACCGCGCCCAGGGCGTAGACGTCGACCGCCGTGGACACACTATCGCCGCGCAGGGTTTCGGGCGCCGCATAGTCAGGCGTCATCACCAAGGTCTGGGTGAGCTGGGAATCCGGGTCTCCGCCGAGGCTTTGCAGCTTGGCAACGCCGAAGTCCAGCAGTTTGACCCGAGCCTCCTGATCGACACAGATATTCGACGGCTTGATGTCGCGATGAATCACCAGGTTGCGGTGCGCGTAGGCCACTGCATCGCACACTTGGATGAACAACTCGAGCCGTTCGGATAGCGGTCGCCCGCCCGCGAACTCGGTAAGACTGCGCCCGTCCACATACTCCATGACCATATAGGCGCGACCGTCCGGCGCCACCCCGCCGTCGAGCAGGCGGGCGATGCCCGGATGCTCCAGTCGCGCCAGAATCTGGCGCTCCGCCTGAAACCGCTGCCAGGTGTCGCCGCTGTCGGCGCGGATCAGCTTCAGCGCAGCGCGCTGTTCGAACAGGCCGTCGGCACGCTCGACCTCATAGACCTCACCCATGCCGCCGCGCCCGATCAGGCGCCGGACCGCCCACACGCCAAAGCGCTGACCCGAAGCGATGGTGCTCGATCCCTCCGTAGGAGCGCCGGAGCCGAGTCGCGGCGGCTGCTCCATGAAACCGTTGTCGGTGTCCGATGCGGCCAGCAGCGCACGCAATTCGGCCTCCAGTTCGGGCCGGCCTGCGCAGCGCTCGCGCAGAAACGCCGCGCGCGCGGCACCTTCGAGATCAAGCGCCTCGTCGAACAGCGCCTCCACGATCCGCCAGTCCGGCAGCATGATTCCCCCAAGTGACGTTGGTGCCGCGCAGTTTCGCGTCTTTGCGCCCGCTTGTCCCGCTAAGACAGCGCCCAGGCCGCGAACATCGTATGATTCCGGTCTCGGTCTTCTGCAAACAATGGAACACGATGATGCGATCAGGAAATCCGGCGCTGCGCGCCGATGTCTTTGACCAGGCGCCACGAAGCGGCACGATCGGCGATGCAATGACGATCAACGGCACGGTCGGCAAGACCGCGTTCTCACTGCTGCTGGTGGTCCTGGCGGCCAGCCTCACCTGGAGCCAGACCCCGAACCCGCTGATCATGATCGGCGGCGGCATCGGCGGCTTCATCGTCGCCATGGTCACGATCTTCAAGAAGCAATGGTCTCCGGTCACCACACCGCTGTACGCGGTGCTGGAGGGTCTGTTCCTCGGCGGCATTTCCTCGATGTACGAGGCCCGATTTCCCGGCGTCGTGCTCAACGCCGTGGTACTCACGCTGGGCACGCTCGGCGCGCTGCTGATCGCCTACCGCTCAGGCGTGATCAAGGCCACCGAGAACTTCAAGCTCGGGGTGGTCGCTGCCACCGGTGGCATCGCCGTGGTCTATCTGGTGACGATGGTGCTCGGCATGTTCGGCGTCGGCGTCCCGTACGTTCACGAATCCGGCACCATCGGCATCGCCTTCTCGCTGTTCGTGGTAGTGATCGCCGCACTGAATCTGGTGCTGGACTTCGACTTCATCGAAAACGGCGCTGCCGCACGCGCGCCCAAGTACATGGAGTGGTACGGCGCCTTCGGCCTGATGGTGACCCTGGTCTGGCTGTATCTGGAAATGCTGCGGCTGCTGTCCAAGCTGCAGGGACGCAACTGAGGCAGGCGATCATCGCCGACGCGAAAATGAAGGGCGCTGCGGCGCCCTTCATCGTTGATGCCATCGCCTCAGCGGTTTGCCCTTTCGCGGCGAACCGGCGTTCGACGGATAATCTCGGCGAAGCCGCTCGATCGACCGGCCCGTGGTCTCGGACGAACAGGCGCTCGGCTGAGCGCCCGCGTCAGCCGCTTTCGGAACGCTGTCGCCACAACAGGCCCAGCACGAACTTTCCAAGGAACGGCATCGCCACCAATAACGCGAATGCGCCGAGTATCTTGGGCGTGAGGATGTCGCCGGGCGACTCCAGCGTGGCCAGCTGGGTGCCGGCGTTCACCCACACGATCGACGCCGGCAGCATGCCGAGCTGCGACACCCAGTAGAAGGTCCAGGTCTTGATCGGCGTCAGCGCCATCGCCAGATTGATCAGCGACAGCGGGAACACCGGCACCAGACGGATCGAGAACAGATAGAACGCACCCTCGCGGCGCACACCCTGGTCGATCGCGCCGAAACGCTCGGCGAAGCGCTGCTGCAGCGCCTCACCGAACACGAAACGCCCCAGCAGAAAACCGAGCGTGGAGCCGATCGACGAACTGAACGAGGAAATCAGCACGCCGCCCGGCAAGCCGAACAGCGCGCCACAGACCAGCGACATCACACCGGGAATCGGCAGCGCCAGGGCAGTACCGAGGGTGTAGCTCACGAACACCGCCGCGATCAGCCTCACCGGTTTTTGATCGCTCAACTCACTCAGGTGCTGGTGCTGCGTCTTGAGATTCTCGAAGCTGAAATACTGCGCGAGATCGAATGCGAAAAACGCTGCAACCAGGGCCGCGAAAATCAGGCCCAGCGCGATACGCCATTTCATGAAGTGAGGGAAATCCTTGAATTGGCCCCCACCTTAACCGCGCGATACCGGCGCCGTCATTCAGGCTCGTGCAAGCCTCCAGCTGCCACGACCGCGCTGCGCTTTCACGGAGACCGCGCGGTCTCCGGAGTCCACGGCGGCGGCAAGGGTGGCGCCGGCACGCGCACGAAACGCAGGTGTCGGCCGGCATCGGCCACACCGAGCTGTTCCGGCATACGCGTCTCCAGCCGCAGCGTCTTGCCGTGACGCACCACCTCCAGACGCAGCGTGTTCTCACCACTGAGCTTGGCGAGCTTTTCGAGAGCTTCTCTTGGATTGTGGATGGCTTCGCCGTCGATCTGGCGAATCACGTCGCCGCTCTTGAGTTCGATGTCGGCGGCCTCCGGCACCGCGATGACCAGCACGCCGCCATCGGTTCGAAAATAGGCCGCCAGATCCGCGTCCATGCTCGCCAGCTGCAAGGGCGGCAACAGGTTCTGACCGAAGGGGCCGTCCGGCAGGTCGTCCAGCGCGTCCAGCTCGGTCCAGTTCAACGTGGGCAGTTTCTGCAGCTCCGGCAGATCCTTCAGCGACAGGGCCACCGGACGACTGGCCTCGGCGACCGTCTTGTGGCGCTGGCCATCGCGCTCATATTCGATGCGCACCTGGTCTCCGGGCTTGAACTGCGTCATTTCTTCGCGCAGGCGGACTTCCGGACGGCCGTCCTCGGCCGACACCACCAGGCTGCGCCCTTCGATCGACAGCAGCAGGTCGCCGGCCTGGAGGCCGGCCTGCTCGGCGCCGCTGCCGGGTGTGACCGCCTGCACGCGCACGCCGCGAACATCGCCGTCCGCAGCCGGGCCCGGCACCACGATCACGCCAAGCACGGCCTTGCGCGGATCGGCGGCAAAGTCGAAGGCATACGCCAGAGGATTGGCCGCAGCGCCGCTGTCCTGCGAAACCTCGGCGAGTTGGCGGGCGGCGCTGCGCAGTTCGTCACGCGCAGCTTCCAGGGCCGCCCGCGCCTGCTCCAGATCGGATTCAAGCGTTCCTGATGTCGGTGCGTCCGGCCCCTCGGCGGCACCCGCCCGCCAGGGCGCGGTGAGCAGCGCGAGCGCCACCACCGTGCCAAGTCCTGCCCTGCGTATCAGCGATCGATTCATCCCTGGGTACTCCTGCGCGGCACGGACCGCTTCAGTCGACGCGTGCAACGCGGTAGGCCACCGGAACCGCGTGCGGCGTGGCGGCTTCGTGCAGGTTGACGAGCTGGCTCATCAGCGCGACCCGCCGCTGCCACAGGGCCTCGGCCTGTCCGGGTTGATGCCCGGCATCGACATGATTGAGTTGAACGTCCACCAGCGTGAGATCGCGCTGCAGAGCTTCCACACGTGCTTCACGGCGGGAATCCCAGACCACCACTCGGGGACGTGCGGCAGCAAGTTCGCGTTCCAGCACACCCGATTCACCGATCAGGCGCGCCAGCTCGGACTGTGGCGGCGATTCGATGATCTCGCCCGGCGGTAGCGCCAGCCACAACAAGGCCACCGCCACCAGCAGCGACGCGGCCATCGCGAATCCGGCAGCGAAGCGGTGCCGGCGCTGCCGCGTCTGGCGGTCCATCCGCGCCTGCATCGCCGCCCAGCCCGCGGACGGCGGCGTTGGTTCCGGCAGGGCACGCAGACGCTCGCCCAAAGCTGATGGGGTTTGTGTGGGGTTCATATCGCCAGCGTCTTGGGAGTACATGGGCTCACCTCCTGCTGCTGCGCCGGCGCCCCCTCCGTCACCAGCAACGTGCGCAACTTCTGATGGGCGCGGGCCAGTTGAGACTTCGAAAAACTCACGGACTTGCCCGCCATGCCTGCAATTTCCTGATGTGTATAGCCTTCCACGTGATACAGCCACAACACCGCACGCGGCACCTCCGGCAACAGACCCAGGGCCCGTTCGAGGTCGACGGTCGAGCTGTCGTGCCAAACCAGGGCCGTCGGCGGTGCCTCCTCCGGCGCGAACAGCTCCAGCGTCAGCCGTCCGCGCCGCAGGTGCATCAAGGCCTCGGTCGCGGCGATACGCCGCAACCAGGCACCGAACGGCGCGTCCCCGCGGTACTGCCCCAGACACTTGAAGGCGCGCAGGAAAGTGTCCTGCATCAGGTCCTGCGCGGAGTCCGGGCAGCCGACCATGCGCCGCACCAGCGCGTAGACCGGGCGTTCGAATGCGCGGTAGATCAGCTCCTGCGCATCGCGCGCCCCGGTGCGCGCTCGTGCCAGCGTTTCGGCGGACAGCGCTGCGTCGAAAGTGGCTCGCATCTCTGTTGGTTTTGATGCGCCGCGCGCGGCAAGGGTCGCAGTCATTCCGGGCCGACTTCGGGCGACAGGCCGCTTGCGGCGAGAAATGCACGGACGCGCTCAGCCGTTTGTTGCGGCCGTTCGAGCATGAAACAGTGCCCGCCGGACACCTGTTGCGCCTGCACCCGGGGATTGGCGCGCTGCAATCCGGCCACGCTGGCCGGCATGAACGGATAGCTGCGATCGCCGCTGATGACCAGCACCGGCACGCTGATCGTGTGCATGCGCCGCCGCGGCAGTATCGGGCTTTCGTAGATCGAAGCCTCCATTTCGCGTGCGCAACTCAGTTCCAGGCCGGCGTCCGTGGGCCTGAGAGCTTCGTCGGCAAAGGCCGCCAGCGCGGCCTCGTCCCAACCCGCGTAGACGCCGCGCCCACGCAGATGCCGCAGTACCGAGTCGCGGTCCGGCCAGACGTGGCGGCGGCGACGCGTGCCCTTGGCGAGCGGGTGCAACCCGAGACGCGCGGCGGCCCAGGATGCCAGCCAGGTTCGCAAGGGCATCAGGATCGGGTCCAACAGCACCAATGCCGAGAAACGCTGCGGTTGCAGGGCCGCCATGCACAGAGTCAGCGCCGCGCCATAGCTGTGCCCGACCCCGATCACCGCGCCGGCATTGCCACGCAGCGCTTCGAGGTTGTCCAGCAGGCGAGCCGTCAGGTGCGCCGCGCCACCGAAGCCGGGCACCGGATCGGACTCGCCGTGGCCTTCCAGATCCTGCGTGATCAGGCCGTAGCCTTCGCTCAACGGCGCCAGAAACGGCCAGTAGACGCCGCCGCTGAGACCGTTGCCGTGAACGAAGTGCAAGCTCGGTTCGCCTGCACGATGGCGGCCTCGCATGAGCCCACCACGGCGGTCGGCCGATGGCGATCGAGACTGCCATTGCGGCAAATCGCGGTAGGCCGGCGCGCGCACGTTGGCGGAGCGGGCGGTGTCGGCTTGCGTCGTCATTCGAGGCTGTAGTCCCAGACCAAGATCACCACGGGCCTCGGCGCGATGTTTTCACGAACGCAGGGCCGCATCGTGCTCGGATGCGCCAGCATCAGGCCGGGCGCCTCATGCGGCGCCTGCACGGTCAGCCCACCGATCCGTTCATGCTGCAGATACAGGCCGCTGCCGGCCAGCAAAGTCACCGCCGAAGCGCCGGAACCATTGACGGCGCGCGCCGGCAGCGCGCGTCCGCGCGGCACCACAATGGCCGAAGCATCCTGCAGGTTCAGACGTTCGCTGTTGAGCATGGACATCACCAGCTTGCAGGCACGGGCGGCCACCAGGCTCGCGGCCGGCGAGGTCCATTGATCCACGTCGTGCAGCTTGAAGGCACCGCCGGCAATCGGCTCGGTACGCTCACGACTCAGTGCCTGCGTCTCGATTTCGGCGCGCAGTTCTTCGATGTAGATCGCGGTATCCGAGAACCGGATCGCACCCATGGTGGGCTGCTGGTGAAACAGCTCGATGGCGGCGTCCTCCGGCCACAGCGGCAGCGAGGATGCCGTGGGGGCACCCCCGGTCTCGTCCCGGTCGGGCAGTCTAGGCATATCAATATGAAGAATGTTTCCGAGCGCCGAATCTAGCATGCGGGCTCCTTATACTTCGTCCCCGTTGTTCGATTGGAGTGCGTCATGACTACCCCCCGCGAGATTTTCCGCGACGTTCCGGTTCAAGATCAGATGTCGGCCGATGCGCCGCTGAAGCTGATCGAATGGGCGCTGGCGCAAAATGCACCGGCGATCGCGACCACCAGCTTCAGCCCCTATGCCTCGGTGCTGCTGCATATGGTGACCCGCGTATCGCCCGATCTGCCGATCGTGTGGATGGACAGCGGCTACGCCACGCCGGCCACCTACCGATATATCGACGAAGTGGTGCGCCGCCTCAAGCTCAATCTCAAGGTCTATCATCCGCGCCGCTCCCGCGCTCACCGCGAGGCCGTGGACGGACCCGTTCCGGACATCGACGATCCGCGTCACGAAATCTTCACCCGCGAGGTCAAGATCGAACCCTTCGAGCGCGCCCTGGCCGAATTGAAACCCAACTACTGGATCACCGGCCTGCGCTCCGAGGAAACCGAGGAACGCGCCAAGATGGAGGCCGTGAGCACCAACGCCGACGGCATCGTCAAGGTCGCTCCGCTGCTGGGCTGGACCAACCGGGACCTGTTCCATTACATCAAGAAATTCGGCCTGCCGAACAACTTCGACTACTACGACCCGACCAAGGGCGAGGAAGATCGCGAATGCGGACTGCATCTGACACATTGAACCGCACCGGACACCATAAGAAGCAGATCGGTGCGCACTTCGGGTAGCACTACTCGACGGTAAGCCGGATCGCGTGAGGTGTGGATCGGAGGGCTGCGTCAAGGCGCAAGACCTG
>NZ_JAVRIC010000020.1 GCF_031846245.1 Banduia mediterranea
CAACAACAACCAGCGCCGATCCGCCTTCAAATCCGACCAATCGATCAGGATGATCGGCTCCACGCCGGGCCCCACCAGAAGACCACACAAGACCCGATAATTTGCTGGCGCGCATGGCACGGGCTCCTCGGGTAGTTTGGTGACTTCCGAAGAGATACAAGCCGTGCCCTGCGCGTACTTCAGGCGCAGTTTTATCTAAACAATACCTCGCAATTCGCTGAAAATAAACAGATCATCAGAACAATTTGAGGGGAAACCTCAGACCAGGACCTCAACTCATCCACAGATTCTGCTGACGAACCAAAAAAGACGGCCGCGAATGCGGCCGTCTTTTTTCGAACCGAAGTCCGATTGCAGCTGGTCGCTTACAGCGAGCCTTCGATGGTCCAGCCTTCGAACCACAGCGAGGTGGCGTCCGGATCGACCGCGCCCATGTAGTCGGTCGCGTCGAGATACTCGGGATCAGCGCTCAGATCAGCATAGGTACCCATGAGGGCCACGAAATCGATCGGCCCGGCAAGCGAGGCCTCGGCGGCACCCGGAACATAGTTGTCGTCCAGCGCAGGGTCGACCGTAGCCACTCCCATGAGCGTGAGGGCGAAACCCGTCTCGCTCACGGTTTCGGTCTCTCCGTTGTAGCCACCGATACCATTGAGCCCGCAATCAAGAATCGAATCCTCGACGACCAAATGCGTGTTCTGCTCGCCCTGCGCGTCTCCGCCGTTGACGAAGATGCACGCCTGATAGATCGTGCTATCGAGGTCTGCGGTCAGAATCGAGTTGAACACGTAGCCGCCCGTACCCGCTTTGAAGTTGAAAAGCGCGGGTGGTGACGATTCGCCCGATTTGGCGACAAAGGTGGCATTCAGGATCGTCGGCTGAGACAAAAATGCGTCAGAGCCGAAGGTGTCTGCCTCAATCAGCGTCCCGAACGTGTCCGGGGTGTTCTGAACAACCAAGACGTACTGGAGGTTGCCAGAGAACCCTTCGTCCCAGTCGACCGAGTCGTCCAGATTGTTGGTCAGTACGACGTGCTTCATGTTGACGGTGCCACCGAAGAATTCGATGCCGTCATCCGAGTTGGAGTTGACTTGCACGTAGTCGACTTCGGTGCCGGCACCTACACCGACCAGCGAAATGCCGTTGATTTCGTCGCCCGGAGCGAATTCATAACCACCCTCGGTCACGACGACGTACTTCAGCACACCGCTGCTGTCGTCCGCATCGTAGCCAGCCGCGAAGCCGGATTCGCCTTCGGCGTCGATGTTGCAAGCCGAGTCGGCCGCGGTCGGACATTCATTGTGCGGCGCATAGCCGTGAAGAATCAGGCCGCCCCACTCACCCGAACCGGTGTCGTCAGCGTCGTCAGAGCTGAACACGATCGGCGCGTCGGCAGTACCTTCGGCCATGATCTTGGAGCCACGCGTGATCAGCAGATTGGCAAAGGTGCCCTTCTTGCCCTTGATCGCAGTGCCGGCATCGATCGTCAGCGTGACATCCGCCACAGCTACGCCACTGGCGAGTTCGCCCTGCGTCGCAGACATCTCACGGTTGCCGTTGCCGACCGTCACGCGGTCTTCGAGGTACCAAACGATATTGCTGCTCAGCGTGCGGTCTTCCATGATCGTCGACGGAAGGGCACAGACATCGTTGCCGTCGTCGTCCTTGTTCTTCGCCGAGGCCCATTCCGGGCAGTTCTCGGAGACGGCCACATCGCCGCCGTCGGTGTCACCACCACCACCATTGGTGTCGCCCTCGATCAGAATCGACGTTTCGTCACCGTCGGAGCAACCGTAAAGAGCACCCAGGGCGCTCGCCATCGCTGTAATCAGCACAAGCTTCTTGAAAGTCATAACCACTCCGTAAGTCTCAATAGGTTGTTTCTGTCTGAAACGAACTGCGCCTTGGCTCAGAAATTCCAGTCGAATCCGGCTTCCAGCTCCATGCCCTTGTCATAGCTCTGGAAGACCTTTCCTCCCTGCGTGAATTCGACTTCCGAATCCAGCAGATTTTTTACCTTCGCCTTCAGCGCGAAGTCCGCGGTCACGTCGAACTTGTAGTTCACGTCGAGCGCCAGCCGGGGTTCCTCGATGACGTCCGGACGGCCGGACACGCCGACGTCGACGATGTTGTCGCCGCTCTGGTTGAGCAGCAGCGTCAGCTGCTGACGGGTCGGCAGGTCGTCGTAACCGAGAACCACGTTGAGGGTGTAGTCCGGCTGGCCCTGCAACTTGCGCTTCTCGCCGGTCGCCAGGGTCACCTCGGAATCGATATAGCTGCCGTTGAAGGCAATGAAGAACGTCCGGTCATAACGTTCGTCGAAGCTGAAGTCCTTGCGCAGGTCCAGCTCGATGCCGTACAGCTCCGCGGAATCCGCATTGCTGAAGGTTCGCGAATTTCCAGCGGTCCCTGAAGCAGGTTGCACGACGCGCTCAATGGGGTCCTTCAGGTCCTTGTAGAACAGGGCCACGCTGAGGCTCTCGGTATCCGAGAAGTAGCGCTCCCAACGAAGGTCGACGTTGACGACCTCCGACAACTTGAGGTTCGGGTTGCCGCGAACGCGGAAATCGAATTCCTTGTCGTAGAACACCGCGTTCGAGGTTTCCTTGAAGTCCGGACGCGACACGGTCTTGGACACCGCGAAACGCAGCTGTTGCTCTTCCGACACGAACCAGTTGAATGAGAAGCTCGGCAGGAATACGCCTTCGTCGATCTTCGAGCTCACCGGTCCCCGGTCCCCCGCCAGTTCGAAGGTATCGGTGGTCTGCGTGTAGTCCTCGTAGCGCCCGCCCACAACAATCTGATAGCTGTCCAGAAACATCAGGTCATACGACAGATAGGCGCTGTCGAGATCCATTTCCGCTTCGTAGCTGTCGCTGGGTTGAGTCTTGTCCTGAAAGGCGAAACCCGTCCCGGAATCGCCGGTGATGTTGTCCACCGTCAGCACTTCGCTGACCAGGAGGTTGGGCGCGTTGTCGTCCACACCGGACTGCAGGCCGCCGTCGTAACCGTAGCTTTCCGAATCCGCATCACGTTCACGGCGGATTACCTGGACGCCGAACTGAATCTTCGAGCTGCCAAAGCTGTTGGAGTCGAAGGCGTATTCAAGGTCTGAGGAAACGTCGACGTTGTCGTCGACCAGATCGTCGTAACGACGCAGCAGGTTGGGAACCTGCAGATTGTAGATACCATCGCCCTCGCGAAGGTCGAATCGGACTTCGCGGCGGTCCGGCGCGTAACGCCGCGCCTGGGAACCGGTCACCTGCCAGTCCGCGACCAACTTGCCGGAGTCGCCGATCACGTGCTCGCCGGAGAACTGCTGCGACAGGAACTGCCGCTCGGTCCAGTCGATCGTGTACCGATACGATTGGAAATTCGAATCGCCGTCCAGGCCCTGCGAGACGCGCGTCTTGCTCTCTGTAACTCGCGATACCAGGCTGTTGGACTGGTAGGTATTGCTGCCCATGTTCAGGCCGAGGGCCAGCAAGGCACTTGCATCGATGTTGTTGCTGGCTTCCTCGAAGGTAAAGTCGTCGAACACTTCGCCGCTGCCTGCGGTGTAGGTGCGCGACACACCCGATTCCTTCTGACTCCAGCCATTGCGATAGTTGCCGGCCGCGAAGAACCCGAACTCATTGCCGTCGAAATCGAAGACATCACCGTAGTTCAGACCCAGCGACACCTTGGGCGTTGCGGTCGTGGTATCGAGGTCGAGATTGTCCTTGAGCAGCAGACCGCCGATCTGACGCAGCTCCGTCTCGGTGCTGTTCGAGTAATAGTCGTCATATTTCAGAACTTCGGCGATGCCCGGCACAGCCGCCGGAACGTCTCGCGAACCATCATCCCAGCCCAGGAAATCGAGATCGCTGCGGCTCGGATCCGAGGCCACGTCATCGCCTGTGAGACCAGGCACATAGCCGAGGGACAGCGAAACTTTGCCGGTGCGCTCCAGCGGGAAGGTACGCGTGTTGATCACCAGGTTGCCGCCGGTGGACTCGCCCGGCATGCTCGCGACGAAGGTTTTCTTGACGTCGAGCTGGCTGACCATGTTGGTCGGGAACAGATCCAGCGGTACGGTGCGCTTCGAAGGATCGGTACTCGGCAGCGTCGAACCATTGAGTGTCGTCGTGATATAGCGCCCGCCCAGACCGCGGATGAAGACGTACTTGTCGTCCTGAATCGTCACACTCGGCACGCGTACCACCGAGGCGGCCACGTCGGTATCACCGAAACGCGCCAGTTCCTCGATGCCGATCGTATCGATCACATTGACGGCGAAGCGCTCGCTTTCCTCGAAGGCGTTCGGCTGCAGTTTGGCGGTGACGACGATTTCCTCAAGCGAGGCGTCCTGCGAACCCGAAGTGCGGCCACCCAGGCGAATGTTCTCGTTCCTGGACACGCCGCTGACCACGCGCACGTCTTCCGCCATCGGCGCGGCGAAACCGTCGTGATTGATTTCAAGCTCATAGACGCCGCGCGGCAGCTCAAGACTGTAGCGACCATCGGTGTCGGTGGTGGCCGTGGCGCCAGTGCCGCGAACCGTGATCGTGGCGCCGGCCAGGGGCACGCCGTTGTTGGTAATGCGACCGCCCAGCGATCCCCTGGGGGCCTTGGCCGTCTCGACCGCAGTCTCCGCGCCGAAATAGGGCTCCACGGAAACCTGCGCCTCGGCACCGGGCTTCAGCGCGACGTTGATGTCAACGTACTGACCCTTGGCCGAGTTGAAGCGGATGGTCTGGACCGGTGTGCCCTGGTCCGAGAACACGACACTGTGCGAACCGGCCGCCAGATCGAACATGACCGAACCGTCGGCGCCAATTTCTGCTCGCGCTTCGCCGTCCAGCACCGCGGTCAGGCCGCTGGCCGGCTTGCCATCCTGGAACGCATAGATAACCAGCTCATCCTGCGCGATCGCAACCACGGCGTGACAGGAAATCGCTGCCGCCGCGATGTGCTTCAACCCGAATCTTCTCATTTAGACCTCTGGAAATCCGCAAGCAATGGCCGCACAACCCAAAAGTGATGCGATCGAACCAGGCGGGGGATCATTCCGAGCCGCGCCGTCGCGCCGGGTCCTTGGCGCGTCGAAGTCATGCGGTCTCGACGTCTGGTTGCGCGACGTGGCGCAATACCGAACGGTCTTTCGGTGTGGCGCTGTGGCGCCGATGACCGAAAATTGTTTCGAAACGAGTGACCCCCGATGTCGCATTCAGATGAAGTGCGTCGTTCCGTCAACGCGACTTGCGGACAAGGCTTTCGTCCCCAAGCACTCCAAATTCATGGCTGCGCAGGCTAGAGGTGTTCGATGACAGGATGGTTACGAAACGATGACGAATCGACGTCACGGCGCCGCATGGCTCGGGCGATCCGGTCGTGGTGTCAACGGAAATCAGGCCGCAGTGAAATCGCCGGGCGTCCTGCGCCGGCTCGCAACTGTCACAACAGTGAAACCTTTGGTGTGCGGCCGGCGGCGATGGCCGCTAGATCGTCCGCGTTCCGGAGTCCGGAGTACCGAAAGGCAGCGCCCGCAGTCCGCTGCGGAAACGACGCGCGTTCTGCACATAGTGCTGTGCGGACATGGCAATGGCCGCCTTTTCCTCAGCCGTGAGCGCGCGCACTACCTTGGCCGGCGCTCCCACGACCAGAGAGCCGTCGGGAATTTCCTTGCCTTCGGTGACCAGGGCCCTGGCGCCAATCAGACAATGACGTCCGATACGGGCGCCGTTGAGTATCGTGGCCTGCAAACCGATCAGACTGTCGTCGCCGACGGTGCAGCCATGGAGCATCGCCAGATGACCGACGGTCACGTTCCGCCCGATTCGAAGCTTCACACCGGCATCGGTATGCAAGACCGCACCATCCTGGATATTGCTGCCCTCGCCGATCTCGATATCGTCACAGTCACCGCGCAACACCGCGTTGAACCAGACGCTGCTGTTTCGGGCCAAGGCGACGCGACCGATCACGGTCGCGTTGTCGGCTAGCCATACGCTGTCGTCGGCAAGACTTGGGCTGTGTCCCTCGAATTCGTAGATCAAGTGTTGCTCCGCACAGGCTTCCATCAATGAATCCAAGCATACCGCAGCTGAACCGGAATGCCGCGCGCCCGGCTGCACCAGACGCCACAGCGAATAGGCCGCCAGGCCCAGGACCAGGACCAGCGCAATTGCGATCAGGCCTCCGAATCGATGGGTAAGGTCCCGCTCCAGCGCCTCTTTGCTGTCCATCGTCTCGTCGGCCCCGAGCGCCGCCAACGCCGCGCCGCAAAGAAACCGATCATCAGCTAGACAAAGCCATATGCGGCGTAGCCCGCCGTTGCGGCGACCCGGAAGACGCCGCGGGCGGGATGCAGGAACAGGCTGACTTCGCGCCGGCTCGGTGTTTCGGTGCGCCTCTAGCGCAGGACCAACGCGGCCACGGGACTCGATCGCAGCAGGCTGGCCGTGGTGCTGCCGATGATCAGCTGACGGATGCGCGAATGTCCGTAGGCACCCATCACCAGCAGATCCAGATCCTGCTCTCGCAGATAGTCGATGATCGCGACTTCCGGCTCGCCGCTCAGAATCCGGACAGTCGGATCGAAGCGCTGCAGCGCGGCTTTCGCCCACTCCAGGGCTTCGCCGGCTTCCGAATTGCCGTGGCTCACGTTCACCAGATGACAGCTCAGACCGCTCAGCAAGGGACTCATCGCAAGCTTGTCGACCATCTTGCGGCCGGTCTGGCTGCCATCGAAGGCGATCAGGAAGCTGCGCGGCTCGCGGAAGGCCTCGGCGGCGACCAGCACCGGCTGTTGTACGGCGCGAATCGCGCGTTCCAAGGTGTGGTCGAGATGGACTTTGCCCGGCGTGTCGAGGTGGTAGTGCTGACCCAGTACGAACAGACGCGTCTGCGCCTGCACATCGAGCAGAGTATCGACCAGGGCGCCATGCCGCTGGCGCAGGTCCACGGCGGTGACTCCGGCGGCGGCAACCCGTGTGCGCGCGCCTTCCAGTAACTGACGGCCATGTTCCTGTGCCAGACGGCTGCGCTGTTCGTCCAGTTCGCTCAGTTGGGACAGCAGCGCTTCGCTGGCGCCCAGGCCAATGCTGCCGCTGAAATCCATGACCGGCGCGTGCTCGGGATGCCGATCCAGCACGTGCAGGAGTTCCACCGGAATCTCCAGCCGCAGCGCGGCCCAGGCCGCGAGATCACAGACACTCGGGGTGTAGGCGGCTCCATCCACACAGGCTCTGAGCTTTTGCATTGTCATCTCCTCAGTGCTCGATCAGCCGTTCGACGGCGTCGGGCTTGTCATGGGTCGCAAATCGGTCGACCAGGGTGAGGCTGGCCTCGTCCAGACCCAGTACTTCCACCTGGGTTCCCTCGCGACGGTACTTGAGCACGACCTTGTCGAGCGCGGCAACCGCCGAGATGTCCCAGAAGTGCGCGCGGCTCACGTCGATACACACGCGTTCAATGACTTCCTTGAAATCGAAACTCGACACGAAGCGCTCCGAGGAGGCGAAGAACACCTGTCCCACCACGCGATAACTGCGCTGCCGCCCCTCGTCTTCGGTCGCGGAATCCACACGCAGTACCCGACCGACCTTGTGCGCAAAGAACAGGCCGCTGAGCAACACTCCCACGAGCACGCCGCGCGCCAGGTCGTGGGTGGCGACCACCACCACCACGGTGGCGAACATCACGATGCTGGAGCTGGCCGGGTGGCTGCGCAGGTTCTTCAGCGAGTCCCAGTTGAAGGTGCCGATCGAGACCATGATCATCACCGCCACCAGCGCCGCCATCGGAATCTGACTGACCCAGGGCCCCAGGAACACCACCATGATCAGCAGCACCACACCGGCGACCAGGGTCGACAGGCGGCCGCGGCCACCGGATTTCACGTTGATCACGGACTGCCCGATCATGGCGCAACCCGCCATGCCGCCCAGCAGTCCCGAAGCGATGTTGGCGACCCCCTGCCCCGCGCATTCGCGATTCTTGTTGCTGTTGGTGTCGGTGAAGTCGTCGACGATAGACGCCGTCATCATCGATTCCAGCAGGCCGACCACCGCCAGCGTCGCCGAGTACGGCAGGATGATGGAGAGGGTCTCCAGCGTCAGTGGCACGTCCGGCAGCAGGAACACCGGCAGGCTGTCGGGAAGCTCGCCCATGTCGCCGACGGTATGGATGTCCAGGCCCAGCAGCATCGACACCGCCGTGAGCACCACGATGCAGATCAGCGGCGACGGGATCGAGCGTGTCAGCAGCGGAAACAGGTAGATGATCGCCAGTCCGGCCGCGACCATCGGATAGACGATCCAGCTCACGTGGATCAGCTCGGGCAGCTGCGCCATGAAGATCAGAATGGCCAGCGCGTTGACGAAGCCGGTGATTACCGAGCGCGATACGAAACGCATCAGGCCGCCGAGCTTCAGAGCACCGGCCACGATCTGCAGCAGACCGGTCAACAGCGTGGCCGCGAGCAGGTATTGCAGCCCGTGCTCCTTGACCAGGCCCACCATCAACAACGCCATCGCGCCGGTCGCTGCCGAGATCATGCCGGGACGACCGCCGGCGAAGGCGATGACCACGGCGATCGAGAACGAGGCATAGAGACCGACCTTGGGGTCGACACCGGCGATGATCGAAAACGCGATCGCTTCGGGAATCAGGGCCAGGGCAACGACAAGCCCGGCAAGCACATCGCCGCGCAGATTGGACAGCCAGGTTTGACGCAGGGAACGGATCAGCATGAGTACACGCAGCGGTTCAGCCGGAAGGCCGCTCGCAGCGATGCGGGCTGACGGATTATCCGGCGGGAATTGGATCGGAAGACCAGCGTTGCAAGGATGACGCCGGGTCGGAGCGGCGCGAGTATACCGGCTCAGTCGCGCCCGGCCGAACGCTGCTCACGCAGCTGCGCCTGCTCGACCATCGTTAGGGCCACCTGGTTGCGAACGTAGAGCGGCTCCAGTGCATCGGCGCTTTGTGCCGTGCCGTTGCGCAAAGCGGCTTCGGCCACCCGCAAGGCGGCCGCGGCATCGGGCAATGCGTTCACGTCCACTGAACTCAGATACTCGCCAAATCGAGTGGCCAGGGCGCCCTCGGCTGCGGTGTATCCGCTCCCGGCGCCCCGAACCGAACCCGCGGGCAACGGCGCTTGTCGTGGGTCACATACGATCGGCGCCTGCGTCTCCAGCGCCAGGTCGTCCTCACCACGCTCGAACATGGCGAAATAGACTTCGCCCATGCGCGCATCGATCGACACCGCCAGCGGTCCGTCCGCACCCCGATCGAAAGCCTGTTGCGCGATCAGCAGCAGCGAACTGACGGCCACCACCGGTCGCTCCAATGCCAGCGCCAATCCCTTGACGATGCCGACGCCGATGCGCACACCGGCGAAACTGCCAGGGCCGACACCGCAGGCGAACAGCTCGATCTCGGCCGGACGAATGCCTGCCTCGGTCAGCACCTCGTCGAGCATCGGCAACAGCACTTGGGTATGTCCTCGCCCGACCACTTCGAAGCGCGCATGAACCTGTCCGTTCCGGCTCACGGCCACGGAACAGGCTTCGGTGGCGGTATCGATCGCAAGAATATTCATGGCGCCAGTGTCCTGAGCCAGTCCTGAGCTTCCTGCGAGCTGTTCACCCGGGTCATCGGTGGCAGACTGTCGAGCACCGTCCGACCATAACCGCGCGTACGCAGGCGTGGATCGCCCAGCACCAGCAGGCCGAGATCGGTCTGATCACGGATCAGGCGCCCGCTGCCCTGTCGCAGCGCCACGATCGCTGCGGGCAGCTGCAATTGCATGAACGGCTGACCACCGGACTGACGCAGGGCATTGATCCGCGCATCGAACACCGGATCGCCCGGCGCCGCGAACGGCAGGCGGTCGATCGCCACCAGGCGCAGGGCAGAACCGCGCACATCCACGCCTTCCCAGAAACTGGCGGCGCCCACCAGCACGGCGCGCCCCGATTCCGAGAAGCCCTCCAACAAGGTGGCGCGGTCGTTCTCGCCCTGCACGAACAAGGGGAAGCAGGTCTCGCGCTGCAGGCGCTGCGCCACCCGCTTGAGCGCGCGATGGCTCGTGCACAGCACGAAGGCTCCGCCCTGGGAGGCTTCGAGCAGGGGCAGCAAGGTGTCGACGAAGGCGTCGGTGAATGTGGGGTCGTTCGGGTCCGGCAAACCCTGCGGCAGCCACATGCGCGATTGCCGTGCGTAATCGAACGGGCTTTCCAGCTGCACTTTCTCGGCGTCGTCGAGCCCCAGCGTCCCGGTGAAATGCGAGAAATCGCCGCCGGCAGCGAGTGTCGCCGAGGTATAGACCCAGGACGTGGCCTGGGCCGAAACGGCCGTGGCATATCGGGATTCCACGCGAATCGGCGTGGTGTGTAGCGCCCCGCCATTATTCAGCGGCTCCACCCAACGCACGCTGTCGTTCTCGCGCTGGTCCAGAAACTCGGCGAGCCGGCGCTGTGCGTCGGCCGTGCGGTCGCGCGCCGCAGCCACGCCCTGGGCGCGATCCGCAATCAAATCGAGTGCGACGAACAGTTGCGCCAGCGCCTCCTCGACCTGGACCAGCGCCTCGCCGGCACCGCCTACGCGCCGGTAGGCCGCCGCCGTGGTGCGCGCCGATACGTTCAGGAATACGCGCTCCAGCGCCACCGCCGCGTCGGTCACCGCGGCGGTGGCGTCGGCCGCGTCCGGCACGTCGCCCAGCTCCGAGAGTTCGCGCGCGGTATCGCGCGACAGGTCCAGCAGTTGTCGCGTCGACAGACGCGAACCAAAGAAGCGCAGCGCCAATTCGGGAACCTGATGCGCTTCGTCGACGATGACCGCGTCGGCGCCCGGCAGGATCTGCCCAAAGCCCTCCTGCTTGAGCACGAAATCGGCGAACAGCAGATGATGGTTGACCACGACCACGTCGGCCGACGCGGCGTTGCGGCGCGCGTGCACCACATGACAGCGCTCGAAATCCGGACAACGCGCGCCGAGGCAGTTTTCCACGGTGGAGGTGATGCGCGGTACCAGCGGATCGGCCTCGTCGCCGAATCCGAGTTCGGCGATTTCGCCGCTGCTGGTCGCGGACAGCCATTGCCGGACACGCATCAGGCGTTCGATCTCCGCGCCATTGCGGGCATCGTTCAGGGCCCGCTTGCTGCGGTAGATACAGGCGTAGTTGCCGCGCCCCTTGAGCAGCGCGCGCCGCACCGGTACGCCCAGCGCCTCCGCGACGCGTGGCAGGTCACGATGAAACAGCTGGTCCTGCAGGTTCTTGGTGCCTGTCGAAATCACCACGCGGCGTCCGGCCAGCAGGGCTGGAACCAGATAGGCGAAAGTCTTGCCGGTACCGGTTCCGGCCTCGACCACCAGCGTGCCGCCGCGATCCAGGGTGCGTGCCACGGCACCGGCCATGGCGACCTGAGCCGGACGCGCGGAAAAACCTTCGATGGCCGCCGCCAGCGCGCCGGCTTCGGCGAACGCCTGGACCGCCCGCTGCTCCAGAGGCACGGCATCACGCCCGTTCACGACAGCCCCGGCGTCGCCGCTGTGGTCCGCGGTGTCGATGGAGCCGCCTTTCAGGACGACGGCAGCATGCGCGCGATTTCACCGGCCTTGGCCCGTGCGGCGCTGGCGCCACCGGCGTCACCCAGCTGTTCCCGGGCCGCAGCGATCACTTGCCACAGGTCCTGGTCGATGTAGGGATTGCCGCGTGAGTAGGCACTGGCGCGCTGGGCCGTGGCCTCGGCGTCCTGCGCCTGGTCCTGGGCCAGCTGGGTCTTCGCCAGCTCCAGCCAGACGAACGGATTGCGCGGTTCGATGCGGCGTGCCCGGTCCAGCGTGGCGGCGGCGACATCGCCATTGCCGGCATCGCGCTGTGCCTGCGCCTGCTGGATCAAGGCCATCACCGCCGGGCCGCTGACTTCGGTGGCACTGCGCGGGAAATTCTGTACCGGCGGCTGCGCGGGCTGCTGCGGAAGCTCGACGCCGCCCTCGCTGCCCGGCTCGGGCGGCCAGCTTGGGTAGACCGGCGCGTTGGGATCGTCCGGACGCGGTTGCGGCCAGTCCTGGCGTGGCTGCCGCGTCGTGGTGCAGGCCGCGAGCCCGCACAGCAGCAGGCTGATCAGCGGCCAATACAGGCCGCGTCGGTAAGTTCGACTCATCTGAATATGTCTCGAAACCACTGTAGCGCTCCAGGCCGGTAGGCATTGGCGCAGGGGGCGTAGTCTTCCGGCGAATAATCCGCGACGAAGGGTACCGCAATCGGATTCATGCAGCCCTCGTCGGCACGCAAACCGCTCTGCGGTTCGACCAGCACGGTCTCGACCTTGGACGGCGGCAGCGGATCGAAGCTGGACACGCGCAGATCGCTCATCACCTGTGACCAGATCGGCAAGGCGCCGCTGCTGCCGGACAGGCCGGTGGATTTGTTGTCGTCGCGCCCCACCCAGATCACCGTGGCGCGGTCGCCGCCGTAGCCGGCGAACCAGGCATCACGGTAATCGTCGGTGGTGCCGCTCTTGCCGGCCAGCCGCGTCGCGGGCGAAATCACGTTGTAGGCACTGGCGCCGGTGCCGAAGATCATCACCTGCTCCATCGCCCAGTTGAGCAGGAACACCGGCGCATCCGGCAGCGCGGTCTTGCCGCGCAGCGGATAGCGATTGAGCGGCTCGCCGTCGACCGTGGTCACATCTCGAATCGCCGTCAGCGGGTACTGATAACCACCGTTGCCGATCGTGGCATACATCTGCGCCACGTCGATCGCCGGAATCTCCGCCGCGCCGAGCATGATCGACGGCAGCGGCGTCATCGTACCGGGATAGCCCGCAGCCTCGAACATCCTGGCCACCTTGTCCACACCGATGTCGAGGCCCACCTTCACCGTGGCGAGGTTGTAGCTCTTGGCGAGTCCGAGATACAGCGGAAACACGCCGTGCAGCTCATGATCGTAATTCTGCGGCGTCCAGATGGAGCCATTCGGCAGCTTCAGCGACACCGGCTGCTCGTCCACCGGCGTCAGCAGGTTGTAGCGCCCGGGTTCGGACAGCGCCGCCAGGTAGACAAAGGGTTTGGCCAGAGAGCCGATCGGACGGCGTGCGTCCAGCGCACGATTGAATCCGGCATAGTGCGAATAGCGCCCGCCGACCAGGGCCTGCACCTCTCCGCCTTCCAGGCTCACGACCACACCAGCGCCCTGCAGCGAGTCTTCAACCATCTTGCGGCTCGTTTCGATCCGGTCCAGCCCTTCAGTCATGCGTCTTTCCAGGGATTCCTGGGCGCGCGGGTCCAGTGTGGTGAAGATGCGCAGACCTTCGCTGAGCAGATCCTCGTCCTGATAGTCACGACGCAGTTGTCGCTTCACCAGCTCGATGAACGCAGGGAAACGCTCGACGCCGCCCTTGACGCCGGTAACGCCCAAGGGCTTTTCCAGACCAGTCTGGTATTCGGCCTCGTCGATGTAGCCCGCATCGCGGAACAGGTGCAGCACCAGCGCGCGACGCGCCTTGGCCCGTTCCGGATTGCGCCGCGGGTTGTAGTACGAAGCGCCCTTGGCGAGTCCGATCAGCAGCGCGATCTCGTGCGACTGCAACTCCGACAGTGGCTTGTTGAAATAGAAGCGGCTGGCCAGGCCGAAGCCGTGAATCGCACGGTCGCCGTCCTGCCCCAGAAAAATCTCGTTGAGATAGGCCTCCAGAATCTGATCCTTGCTGTAGTGCGCCTCCAGCAATAGCGACATCAGGGCCTCATTGGCCTTGCGCGCCCAGGTCTGATCCAGCGTCAGAAAGAAATTGCGCACCAACTGCTGAGTGATGGTGCTGCCCCCCTGCACCACCCGCCCTGCACGCAGGTTGGCGAGCGCGGCGCGACTGATGCCGCGAATCGAGATGCCGTGATGTTGGTAGAAATGCTGGTCCTCGACCAGCACCAGACCCTTGGGCAGCAGTTCCGGCACATCCGCGATCCTGACCAGTACACGATCTTCGCCGTGCGCCGGATGGATGCTGCCGATCAGCAGGGGATCGAGGCGCGCGATCACGCGCGGACTCGGCGCGCCGGGCTCCAGGATTTCGCTGATCGAGTGGCCCGAAAACCGGACGGAAAGACGGGACGAAGGCTGCGCGCCATCCCAGAAGCGAAAGGCGCGCGTGACCAGATCGATGGTCGAACCGGACACCGAGAATGTTCCGGGGCCGGCGGCGTCCGAGACAGGACGGTAACCGAGACGCCCCAACTCTCGCTGCAGCATCGCCGCGTCCACCCGCAGGCCGGGATACAGCTCCAGCGGCGCGGCGTAGACCTGTGCCGGCAAGGCCCAGCGTGCGCCGGCGAAGCGTGTCCGCACCACATGATCGAGCTGAACCAGATAGTAGGAGAACGCCGCGAGCGCAGCGCACAGGGCGAGAACAAAAGCGATCAGAAAGCCGCGGCGAACGCGAAACCAGCCGCGAAGCGGGGACCGGGATGAGGATTTGCGCATGGGTGCGCAATGATAATGAAATTGGCTCGCAGCCGCGCAGTCAGCGGCGGAGTTGGGCCTGTGTACTTCGGCGTCACCGCTGCCTTCCTGCTCAACAACTGGAACGCGGGACGCCAGCAACAGCATCGCGCCCTGGAATACCCGTAAGGCTTCGCGCAGGATCTGGCCAGTGATCGCCAGCCACTCGAACAGCTGCTTCCGAGCCTGGATACCAGGCTGAAGGCGTTGGACAGCTTGATTTTCGCTCCAGACGAGCCAACTCCATGAACGCCGGAGCAAGCCTTCGACGTCTTTCGCTACATCGTCGCGAATGTGGTCACGGTTCCCACACGAGGCACCCACGAAACGCTGCGCAACAGCGGCAGCCTGTCGCTGATCAGCGACTACGCGCTACGTGCAACGCTGGTGGAGTACTACGAGCAGCTTTCGCGGGCCGAAAACAAGGTCGACCTGCTGCAGGACTGGACCTTGAACCGGGTGATGCCGTTCGCCGATCCCGAAGCGATGTCCGGCCCAGGCTTGCGCAATCTGGCGCTGTCCCGGTCCTTGCTGCAACAGCAGCGCGGTGCCTATCGCGAACTGCTCGACGCGAACCGGCACACCGCCGATGCGGTCGCAGCCGCGCTGCCCAAGTCGCAGCGCTCAGCCGACACCGAACACCAGGAGTAGTTGCGCAAAGCCGGCCATGCAGCCGAGCGCGGCACCGACCAGGATCAGCTTCATCTCGTCTTCCTTGAAGCACGGCCGCAGCAGGTCCTGAAACTCCTCGGCCGGAAGCTGCTGCATGCGCCCCTGAATCAAGGAGCCGACCACGGCCGCGCGTTCGTGCGCGAACGCGTCATTGTTGAACGGCAGCGAGGCCTCGGCCAGCGCCTTGTCGCCAACCGATTCGCGAATCTCGGCGAAACGGCTCGGCCCCAGCGTGGTCTGGACCAGCAGTTTCATGGTGCCGCTGAGCGCACCGGCCACGCCGTCCACCAGCGGACGCATGTGGCGTCGCACGATCGCGGCAGTACGTTCCGATTGCGGCCCCTGCAGCATTGATTCGATCAGGCGGCGCAGCGTGACGATGTCCTCGACCATGATCCGGCAGAACGATTCGGAGACCGCGTCCTGGCGCTTGAGGAACAGTCCCTGGATGCGCAGGGGCCCGAGCCGGATCGGATTGAGCGGACGGAAGATCAGGTTCAGCGCGATCCAGTTGGTGGCGTAGCCCACCACCACGCCGCCGATCGGCAGGGTCCACCACACCGGAAACAGGAACCACTGCAACATCTGCAACAAGCCGAAAAAGCCACCAAAAAACCAACCGGAATGAACCAGAAAGCGGAACTCGGTCTGACCGCACTCCCAGAACACGCGGTTGAGCAGTTCCTTGTTCTTTTCAAGGTGATCCTCGACCAGGGTTTTCACATCCACCAGATGGTCGACATTGAGCGCAATGTCCTGCATCAGGTCGTCGATCAGGTGTGGCAGTTTGGCGCGCACGCGCACCCGCGTCATGCGACGCAGCGGGTCCGGCAGATTCGACCACAGCACCGGATGGTGCGCGATCATCATTTCATCGGTCCAGGCGTCCAGCAGCGGATCGACTTCCTCGATGATGTGCTCGGCGACCAGTCGCGGATCCATGACCTCGATGATCTCACGCATCGAGATCAGCTTGCTCAGGATCGACTGTACCGCCAGACCCGCCATGCGCCGCGCCTTGGACGGGATGATGCCCTGCCAGCCGAGCGGCAGCGGCCCGATATGCACGCCCCAGAAATCCAGCGGGTAAAAGGTCATGCGCACCGCGAGCCAGTTGGTCGACCAGCCCACGAAGGCCGCGACGAACGGAATCGAGATGATCTTCAACCCGTCCTGATGCGCCAATACCGCGTCGACGATGCTCATGCGCGCGCGACCGCCCGGGCACAGGCGTCGTTAGTGCCGGCACCTGCGCCAAAGTGTCTACACCGACCCTCCCCCATCTCACGCCTCCCGGATTCGCCCGTCATCGTCGGCCCCAGGGCCGACCTTAGCCTAATCGCTCGATGCCGCGCAGGTAAGGCTTGAGCGCGTCCGGCACGGCAATGCTGCCATCCGCGTTCTGGTAGTTCTCGAGGATCGCGACCAGCGTACGCCCGACCGCCAGACCGGAGCCATTGAGCGTATGCACCAGCTCCGGCTTGCGCGTGTCCGGATGGCGGTAGCGAGCAAGCATGCGCCGTGCCTGGAAGTCCTCGCAGTTCGAACACGAGGAAATCTCGCGGTAGCGCTGCTGTGACGGCAACCAGACCTCGAGGTCGTAGGTCTTGGCGGCAGCGGCGCCCATGTCGCCGGCGCACAGTGCCAGCACGCGATACGGCAGTTCCAGCAACTGAAGGACCTTTTCTGCATGTGCCGTCAGGGCTTCCAGAGCTTCGTAGGAGTCCTCCGGCCGCGTGATGTGCACCAGTTCGACCTTCTCGAACTGGTGCATACGGATCAGCCCGCGCGTGTCGCGGCCCGCCGAACCGGCTTCCGAACGGAAGCAGGGCGTATGCGCGACCATGCGCCGCGGCAATTCATCGGGGTCCAGAATCTCGTCGCGGCACAGATTCGTCACCGGCACTTCGGCGGTGGGGATCAGATACCAGTCGGACTCCGCGTCGAGCTTGAACAAATCCTCGCCGAACTTCGGCAGCTGCCCGGTGCCACGCAGCGAAGCCGCGTTGACGATATACGGCACATAGACTTCCTCGTAGGCATGCTCGTCCACGTGCAGATCCAGCATGAACTGGATCAGCGCACGATGCAGCCGCGCCAGATCACGCTTGAGCACCGCAAAACGGCTGCCCGTGAGCTTGGCCGCCACCTCGAAATCGAGCTGTCCCAGTGCCTCGCCGAGATCGGCATGGTTGCGAACCTCGAAATCAAACTCGCGCGGCGTGCCCCAGCGACGCACTTCGACGTTATCGTCCTCGCGGGTGCCGTCCGGCACGCTTTCGTGCGGCAGGTTCGGCAGCGCCATCACGAACTGCTCGATTTCGGCCTGCACGGCTTCGAGCGCGGACGCATTCGATTCGAGCTTGCCCTTGATCTGATCGACCGCCGCCAGCAGCGGCGTGATGTCCTCACCCCGGCCCTTGGCCTGGCCGATCGACTTGGACCGGGCATTGCGCTCGCTTTGCAGAGCTTCGGTTTCGATCTGCAACAGCTTGCGCCGTGATTCCAGGTCGGCGAAACCCGCCAGATCGAATTCGAAACCGCGGCGCGCCAGTCGCGCGCGGACCGTCTCGGGATCGCTACGCAGCAGTTTGGGATCCAGCATCGGAAAAGCTCTTCGGGCGTCAGAAAAGGACGCGCATTGTAGACGTTGAAACCGCCTTCACGCTTTCGCTCAACGCGCGATCCACAACCGCAGGCCATGCACGCTGGCCAGACCCAGCACCGTGGCCGCCAGCGAGCCCAGCACGTGAACGCCGATCAAAAGCATCGCGGCGCCGAACTGCTGGCGCAGCAACAGGCTGGTGGATTCGGCTGAGAAAGTGGAGAAAGTCGTCAGCCCGCCGAGGAATCCGGTGGTGATCATCAGCCGCGCCTCGGGTGACAGGCTGTGCAGTATCGGCAGCAGGCCCATTGCCACGCCCATCAAATAACCACCGATCAGGTTGGCCGCAAGCGTCCCCAGCGGCAGGGTGGCGATGATCGGGTTGAGCCACAGGCTCAGCGACCAGCGCAGACAGGCGCCCAGTGCGGCGCCGATGCCCACCACGAAAAATCCGAACAGGCTCACTTGGATTCCGGTCCTTTGCGCAGTTGCGCGAGTCGTTCGCCAATCTTGATTTCCAGGCCACGTGTCACCGGCTGGTAATACACCGTGCCCTCGATGCGTTCCGGCAGAAAGCTCTGCCCGGCGGCGACGGCGCCGGCCTCGTCGTGATCGTAACGGTAGCCCTTGCCGTAGCCGAGCCCCTTCATCAGTTTGGTCGGCGCATTGCGGATGTGCATCGGCACTTCCAGGCTGCCGTGCCGGTTCACATCATCGCGCGCGGCCTTGAACGCCGTATAGACCGCATTGGACTTGGGTGCCACCGCGAGATACACCGCGACCTGCGCCAGCGCCAGATCGCCTTCCGGCGAACCCAGGCGCTCGTACGCGTCCCAGGCCTGAAGACACATTGGCAGCGCGCGCGGATCGGCCAGGCCGATGTCTTCGACCGCCATGCGCGTCAACCGGCGTGCGAGATAGCCGGCGTCCGCGCCGCCGTCGAGCATGCGCGAGAACCAGTACAGCGCGGCATCGGGATTGGAGCCGCGCACTGACTTATGCAGCGCCGAAATCTGATCGTAGAAATTGTCGCCGCCCTTGTCGAAGCGACGCATGCCGCGCCCCAGCAGACGGTCGAGCGCGGCCTCGTCCGCACCACCGCCGGCACGCAGCCATTCGCCCACGGTTTCCAGCAGCACCAGCGAGCGCCGCGCGTCGCCGTCGGCGAGTTCGACAATGCGGCTCAGCCAGTCCTCGGGCACCTCCAGGCCGCCGAGACCCCGCTCCGCATCGTCGAGTGCACGCTGCAGGAGTCCGCGCAGATCCTCGGACGACAGGGTGTTGAGCACGAACACACGACCGCGCGACAACAAGGCGCTATTGAGTTCAAACGAAGGGTTTTCCGTGGTCGCACCGATCAGGATCAGGGTGCCGTCTTCGACATACGGCAGCAACGCATCCTGCTGGCTCTTGTTGAAGCGATGGATTTCGTCGATGAACAGCACGGTACGCATCGGCGGCTGCGCCTGGCGCGCCAGCTGCGCCTTGGCCACGGCCTCACGGATGTCCTTGACGCCCGCCATCACAGCAGACAGCGTCAGGAACTGCGCATCCACGTGGCGCGCGACCACGCGCGCGAGCGTGGTCTTGCCGGTGCCGGGAGGGCCCCACAGGATCATCGACGGCGGCCGCCCGGCTTCCAGCAGCGCCCGCAGCGGCGCCGCTTTTCCGACCAGATGCGCCTGTCCGACAATCTCGTCCAGGCTGCGCGGGCGCATCCGTTCCGCCAGCGGCGCGGCGTCGAGCGTCGCGGCACTCACCGCGCTGCCATGCGTGGGCCTGGGGGGCGAGGTTTCCAGTTCGAGGGCCATCGCGAAAGTTTACGCGCTGTTCCCGCGACGATCAGCGTTCCTGCGAAGCCTCGCCAAACTCGCTCAGCCGGCGTCGACGAGCTCCGCGTCGGCCGGCGGCGTGAACTGGAACTGCGCGGCGTCGATCGTCTGGTTGACGCTCAGATCGGTGAAGCGCACATCGGTCTGGCCGCCGAGCTGATCATGGAAACGCATGCGCACCGGCGCACCCTTGCGCAGCCACAGCTCGATCGATTTGAAATCGCTGTCGGTCTGAGTCGGCAGCAGCCGCACGTTTTGCAGGCCGTCACTGCGTCCGCCATCCTCGATCGTGAAGCTGTCCGACAGGCTGGCGCGCTGCGCCAGCAGTGCCGCCGGGGTTCCGCTCAGGGCCGCCTCGGCGGGACGGCGCGTGACCTGCGCCAAGTCCGGGTCGTAGACCCAGATCGATTCACCGTCACAGACCATGAGTTGCTCATACGGTGTGTCGTAGGTCCATCGGAATTTTCCGGGGCGCGACAGCGCCATGCTGCCGCTGGAACGTTGCAGCACTTCGCCCGAATCGTCGGTCTGCACCTGTTCGTAGTTGGCACTGAAGGTGCGCACGTCCTCGACGAAGCTGCGCAAGGCGCTTTCGGCCTCACTCGCATGAACCGGCGCGGCACCAAACATCAGGCTCAGCAACACACCCAGCGTGGACAGCAATTTTCTATTCAAGGAGAAGCTCCGGAACATCGAAATGGGCGCGATCATCGGATGCGGTACTGAACCGCCTATGAACCCGGTCCCTCAGCGGGGCGACCGCTCCAGCAGTCGATCAAGGTCCTCGGCCAGGGCGCGCTGGATTTTTTCGCCATAGCCACTGTAGACGTAACGAATCACGCCCTGTTGATCTATGACGAAGCTGAACGGTATTCGGTTGACACCGTACTGCGTGCCGAGCGCACCGTGCGGGTCCGAAGTGAGCATCAGATCGACATCGCTGAGCCGGGTCTTGAGTTCCGCGAACACTTCGGAGGACTGCGCGAAATTGATCGAGGCGATGACCAGACGGTCACGCCCTACGCTGCGCTGAACGCGCTCCAGAAGTTTCATTTCATCGAAACAGGGCGCACACCAGCTGGCCCAGAAACTGACGATGACGACGCGGCCGCGAAACTCCGCCAACTCGCGCATCTGCCCGTTCACGTCCACACCGAGCATCGGCGGCGGCGTATCGCCGGGCAGCAGCATTGCACGCGCCGGCGTCGCCGACAGGATCAGAACAAGAAAGACAATTGGGCCCGCCAGGCCGAGCAGTAGCCGCCTCAACGCTCGCCTGCTCCCGGCACCAGAATTTCCCGATTGCCGCCGGGCCCGCTGGGACCGACCACGCCGGAGGCTTCCATCTGCTCGATCATGCGGGCCGCGCGGTTGTAGCCGATCTTGAGGCGGCGCTGTACCCAGGATGTGGAGGCCTTGCCGGTTTCGATGACCAGGGCCACGGCCTGGTCGTAGAGCGGATCCTGCTCGGCATCCTCGGTCTCGGCACCGGTACCGGCATCGGGCTCGCCGGACACCACCGCCTCGATGTAGTCCGGTTCGCCGACCTGACGCAGGTAGGCGGCCACCTTGTGGACCTCATGGTCGTCGACGAAAGCGCCGTGCACGCGATTGATGCGGCTGGAACCCACCGGGCGATACAACATGTCGCCGTGACCCAGCAAGGTTTCGGCGCCCATTTCATCGAGAATCGTGCGTGAATCCACGCGCGAGGCCACCTGGAACGCCACGCGCGACGGGATATTGGCCTTGATCAGGCCGGTGATGACGTCGACGCTGGGGCGCTGGGTCGCAACGATCAAATGAATACCGGCGGCACGCGCCTTCTGCGCGATACGGGCGATCAGCTCTTCGACCTTCTTGCCGACGACCATCATCATGTCCGCAAGCTCGTCGATGATGACCACGATCGCCGGCACCGCGTCCAGATACACCGGTTCCGGCGTTTCGCCGTCCTCGAACAGATCCATGTCCGGCTTGGGCGCCAAGGGGTCGATCAGCGGCTTGCCGGCGGCCACCGCGTCCGCGATCTTGCGATTCAGGCCGGCCAGATTGCGCACCCCGATTTGCGTCATCAGACGGTAGCGGCGTTCCATTTCGCCGACACACCAGCGCAGCGCATTGGCGGCATCCTTCATGTCAGTCACGACCGGCGTCAGCAGATGCGGAATGCCTTCGTAGACCGACAGCTCCAACATCTTCGGGTCGATCAGGATCAGGCGCACCTGATCGGCCGTGGCCCGATACAGGATCGACAGAATCATCACGTTGATCGCCACCGACTTGCCGGCACCGGTGGTGCCGGCCACCATCAAATGCGGCATCTTCGCCAGATCGATCACGACCGGATGGCCCGCGATGTCCTTGCCCAGCGCCAACGTGACCGGTGAAGCCGAATTCTGATACGCCGGCCCGGATAGGATTTCAGAAAGCTGCACCATATCCCGGTGGTGGTTCGGGATTTCCAGGCCGATGACGGACTTGCCTTCGACCACCTCGATCACACGCACGCTGGCCACGGACAGCGCACGCGCAAGATCCTTGGACAGATTCGTGACCTGGGAGCCCTTGACGCCCGGTGCCGGCTGCAATTCGAAACGCGTCACTACCGGCCCCGGCTGTGCTGCGACCACGGTGGCGGTGACACCGAAGTCGGCCAGATGCTGCTCCACGTCACGCGAAATGCGCTCCAGATCAACCCCGCTGAAACCCTGCACCGACGGTCGCGGCGCATCGAGCATCGAAAGCGGCGGCAGCGGATCACCGGTAAACGGCGGCACCTCCACCTCGGCTTCCTCGGTGATCGGCAGACTCAGCTGCATTTCGGCCGCGGCGTTGGGAGCCTTGCGCCGCTTCTTCAGTTCGCGTTGCAAGGACGGCGAACTTTCGACCGGCGCCTCCGGACGTGCGCCGTTGGCGAGTGGCGGCGGCGACAGACTGAGCTCGCGTCGGTCCACGGCGAGCTTCGCGGAGTCCCGCGCCTTGTCACGTGCGGCGGCCGCCTCGGACCGGCGCCGGCGCCAGGACTGCCAGCCATTGAGCAGCACTTCACCCACACGGTCGAACAACATCAGCCAGGAGAACGTCAGCGCGATCGGCAGCGACGCGGCCAGCAAGGTCAGCAACAGCAGGCTCGCGCCGACCGTGCTCAATACGCCGACCAGCGTGTCCGCCAGCATCTGGCCGCTGATGCCGCCGCTGCCCTGCGGCACCCAATTGGGTGAGGCCCCCACGTGCTGCGCGAACAAGGCCGCGGTGCAGGCCACGGTCACGATGGCGGCGACGCCCCGCAGCGCCGCCGGTAGCCGGGCGATGAGTGGGTTGCGCAGGCTGCGGTAGGCATTGAGCCCCAGCGCAAAGACCAGCGCCGGCACCAGATAGGCCACATAGCCCAGCAGCGACAGCAGTACGTCGGCGATCCAGGCTCCGGTCACGCCAATCAGGTTATGGATGCGGCCGCCGTCACCACTCGACGACCAGCCGGGATCGCCCGGGCTGTAGCTGAACAGCGCGACCAGCAAAAATACGGACAGACCCAGCGCCGTGGCGAACAAGGCCTCGTGCAGCAGGCGTTCGATCCAGCCGGGCCCGGTATCTACGGCCTGAGATTTGGGCTTTGGCACAGAAACTGCGGAATTACGATACGTGGATGAATCAGTCGTGCAAGTATATCAGTGCGTCCGCCTGAGCCGGCTCAGGCGCGGGCCGACCTCGTACTTGAATAATTGCACCGGAACCCTCATCAATGAGGCAGGTCTACAGGAGCATACGAGGCTCCGGGGGTCCGCAGCATGCCAAACGAAATCCGCCATTTCATTCTCACGCCTGCCGGTACGGTGCGCGAGTTCTCGCCCGACGAGGCCGCCCAGGTCGCGACCGGCAGTGATACGCTGCCCGAATTCGCCAAGCACCGCCTGCGCTACCTGCAGGTCACCGTCGAAAGCGACAACGGCGCGGAAATTCGCGTGCAAACCGCCGGCGCCTGCATCGAATTCGACGAAACCGGGCGTATCGCCTCGGCCGATGCCCCGGAGAGCGCGGACGAACGCCTCAGCAAGTTCGAATATGACACCTGCATTCAATGGGCCTTGCGCGAAATTCCGGCGACTGCCATCACATTTCACTAGACGGAAATCACCGTTTTGCCGCAGCCTGAATCCATGAAGCTGCGGCATGTCTCCTCGATCAGTTCGGTTTCCGCCGAAGCCTGGGATCGCCAGTTCGATCCGGACTATCCGTTTACCCGGCACGCCTTTCTGGCGGCGTTGGAGCGTCACGGCTGCGTGGGCGCTGGAACGGGCTGGGAACCCTGCCATCTGCTGGCGGAAACCGAGGCCGGCCAACTGCTTGGTGCGGTCCCGCTGTACCTGAAAACCCATTCCTACGGTGAGTTCGTATTCGATTTCAGCTGGGCCAATGCCAGTCATCAGCTCGGCAAGCCGTACTACCCGAAACTGGTCAGCACGATCCCGTTTACGCCGGTCTGCGGCCCGCGGTTGGGCACGAGCGCAGCGGGTGTGCAATCGGCACTGGGCGAAGCCCTGCTGAACACCACGCGGGACAACAGGCTGTCGTCCACGCATCTGCTGTTTCTGGATGAAGCCGCGGCTTCATCCCTGGAAGATCAGGATTTCCTGACGCGCCTCGACGTGCAGTTCCAGTGGTGCAATCGAGACTATGCCGACTTCGCCGGGTTTCTCGGCGGTCTGTCCAGCGACAAGCGCAAGAAGCTCCAACGCGAGCGTCGCCGCATTCGCGAAGCCGGCCTGCACTTCCGGCATTGCCGGGGCGAAGACCTCAGCGAATCGGACTGGCATGACATCTACGCGCTTTATGCCAATACCTATGCCGAGCGTGGACAAAGCCCCTATCTGAGCCTGGATTTCTTTCTCGACTACGGCCGGACCGCCCATTCCCCGATGCGGGTATTGAGTGCACATGACGGCGAGCGACGCGTGGCCGCGGCCATCTGCCTGCACGGTGGCGACACGCTCTACGGCCGCAATTGGGGCGCACGAGGCTACTACCACAGCCTGCATTTCGAGACTTGCTACTATCAAGGCATCGAGTTCTGCATCCGCGAAGGCCTGTCGCGTTTCGACGCCGGTGTTCAGGGGGCGCACAAGCTGGCACGCGGCTTCGACCCGGTGACCACCCGCTCCGCGCACCATCTACAGGATCCGCGGCTGCACTCCGCAGTGGCGGCATTCTTGCAGCGGGAACGCGAAGCGGTGGAAGCCGAGCGCTGGGATCTGCTCGAACACAGCGCGTTTCGCGCCGCCGAGCAGGAGCGACAGCGAAGCACCGACGCATGACCACCGACAACCCCATCCGTCTGCACTGGCTGGACCCGCGCAACCCGCGGCAGGCGTTCCCGCCGCCGGGAAGCGCCATGCGCGACCCCAACGGCCTGCTTGCGATCGGCGGTGATCTCTCGGTCACGCGCATGGTCCGGGCGTATTCCCAGGGCATCTTTCCCTGGTACAACCCGGATGAGCCGATACTCTGGTGGTGCCCCGACCCACGCGCGGTGCTCGAACCCTCCGCCTTCCGGATATCCCGCAGCTTCGCCAAGACACTGCGTCGCGGCGATTTCGCCGTTACGCTGAATCATTGCCCGGCGCAGGTTCTGGACGCCTGCGCCGGCCCGCGCCGTGGCAGTCGCGGCACCTGGCTGGGGCCGGACATGCGCAGCGCCTATCTGGAGTTGCACGAGACCGGCTTCTGCCAGAGCATCGAAGTGTGGCGCCACGGCCGGCTCATCGGCGGGCTTTACGGAGTTTCGATCGGTCGCGCGTTCTTCGGCGAATCGATGTTTTCACGCGAGCCGGACGCCTCGAAGATCGCCCTCGCCTTTCTGTGTCGCCAGCTCCAGGACTGGCGCTATGAATTGATCGATTGCCAGATCAGTTCGGAACACCTGCAAAGTCTCGGCGCCGTCGATATCTCGCGCGAACGGTTTCTCGCGATGTTGCGTCAAGCGGTCGGCGTTCCCGGCAGGACCGGCAAGTGGCGCTTCGAGATTCCAGTGCCCGCGAGCCGCGAGCACCGCCCGGAGGGACCGTGACCGACGCCCGCATCCGGCTCTACCTGGGCACCGACCATGCCTGCGGCTATCTCGACACCCGCACCGCGCGCAGCCTGTTCATCGACCCGAAGCTGCCGCTGGATGCCCGGCGCTACGCGATGTTCCTGGATCTGGGATTCCGACGCAGCGGCGATTACGTCTACCGGCCGCATTGCCAGGGTTGCAGCGCCTGCATGCCAGCGCGGGTTCCGGTTCGGGAATTTGCCCCCGATCGCGCGCAACGGCGCTGCCTGCGGTCCAATCGCGCCGTCGACGTCACGACCGGCGACGACCTGGATGACGAACACTTCGCGCTGTACCGCCGCTATCTCGCCGCACGTCATCCCGGCGGCGGCATGGACGCCGATGACCGTGAAGCGTTTCGCAGCTTCCTGGGTTGCCGCTGGCAGCAGCCGCAGATCTGGGCGTTTCGTGAGCATGGCCGCCTGCTTGCCGGCGCCGTGGTCGACGTGCTGCCGCATGGCCTGTCGGCGGTTTACACCTATTTCGACCCTGAGCTGCGGCCACGCGGCCTCGGCACTTTCGCCGTGCTGACCGAGATTGCCAAGGCGCGTGAATCCGGTCTGGACTACGTTTATCTGGGCTATTGGGTGCCCGGCAGCGAGACCATGGACTACAAGCGACGCTTCAGGCCATTGGAGGTTCTCGAAAACGGCCATTGGTCACGAATTGCCGAATGCTGAGCGAATGCCGATAATGGCGCGCTTTTTTTCGAAACCCGAAGGCTCCATGCCCAAAGAAGATCATATTGAAATGGAAGGTACGGTCCTTGAGACCCTGCCCAACACCACGTTCCGTGTAAAGCTCGAGAATGGTCACGTCGTGACCGCTCACATCTCCGGCCGCATGCGCAAGCATTACATCCGCATACTCAGAGGCGACAAGGTCAAGCTGGAAATGACCCCCTACGACCTCAGCAAGGCCCGCATTACCTACCGGGACAAATAAGCGTCCCGGTGTTGTCGCCGCCTTCATCGTCAGAATGCGGCTGCTTCGATTCCCAAACTGCATGACTGCGACCGTCCCGAACGACGTTCGCGGTTTTGTCGTGTCCGTTGTCCGGATTCATGTCGGACACATTGGGGAGGCGGCCCGGAACCAAAGCGTCAATCGGTGGGCGGGTATGGATTCCACGTCCCCGCTGCGCGCGCGCCGGAAGGGCGACTTTGCCAGTCGCCTCGGCGAACGCGAAAAAAAGCGGCCCGAAGGCCGCTGTGATGATCAAGCTTGCTGAACACCCGATCAGGCGATCTCAAGCTGCGCAATCTGCTCGCGACTTTCGATCTCGAAGCTCAAGGCATCGTCAGTCACGCTGACCACAACCCGGCCGCCACCGGAGAGCTTGCCGAACAACAGCTCTTCGGCCAGCGGTCGCTTGATGTTTTCCTGTATGACCCGCGCCATCGGCCGCGCACCCATCTTGATGTCGAAGCCGTTGTCGGCCAGCCAGATGCGGGCATCCTCGTCCACCGTCAGGCGAACAGCCTTGGACCCCAGCTGTTCCTCGAGTTGCAGCAGGAACTTGTCGACCACCCGGAACACCGCTTCCTTGGGCAGCGCGGCGAACGGCACGATCGCATCCAGTCGGTTGCGGAATTCCGGCGTAAAGGCCTTGCGGATGATTTCCATGGCGTCGCTGGTGTTGTCCTGCTCCGAGAAACCGATCGAACGCCGCGCCACCTGTTCCGCGCCGGCATTGGTCGTCATGATCAGGATGACGTTGCGGAAATCCACGTGGCGTCCGTTGTTGTCCGTCAGCGTGCCGTGATCCATGACCTGCAACAACAGATTGAACACATCCGGATGCGCCTTCTCGACCTCGTCGAGCAATACCACGGCGTGCGGATGCTTGAGCACCTGGTCGGTCAGCAAACCGCCTTGGTCGAATCCGACGTAACCCGGAGGCGCACCGATCAGGCGCGAGATGGTGTGCCGCTCCATGTACTCGGACATGTCGAAGCGGATCATCTCGATACCGAGCAGTGAAGCCAGCTGGCGCGTGACTTCGGTCTTGCCGACACCGGTAGGGCCGGCCAACAGGAACGAACCGATCGGCTTGTCCGGATTGCCGAGGCCGGAGCGCGACATCTTGATGCTCGAAGTCAGCGCGTTGACGGCGTCGTCCTGCCCGTAGATCACGAGCTTGAGGTCGCGTTCCAGCGAGGCCAGACGATCACGATCGGAGCTGGTCACCGCCTTCGGCGGGATTCGCGCGATGCGCGCCACGGTGTCCTCGATGTCCTTGACCTGCACGGTCTTGCGCTTGCGGCCTTCCGGCAGCAGGCGCAGGCGTGCCGCAGCCTCGTCGATGATGTCGATGGCCTTGTCCGGCAGGTGCCGGTCGGTGATGTGCCGAGCCGACAGCTGAACCGCCGCTTCCAGCGCCGGGCGCGTGAAATGCACCTGGTGATGTTCTTCGAACCGTTCCTTGAGCCCTTCGAGAATCTTGATGGTGTCGGTGACGGACGGCTCGACCACGTCGATCTTCTGGAAGCGCCGCGCCAGGGCGCGGTCCTTCTCGAACACGCCGCGGTATTCCTGGTAGGTGGTCGAACCGATGCAGCGCAGTTCGCCGGAGGACAGCAGCGGCTTGAGCAGGTTGGAGGCATCCATGACGCCGCCACTGGCGGCGCCGGCACCGATGATGGTGTGGATTTCGTCGATGAACAGGATCGCGCCCTTGCGCTCGCCCAGCTCGGCGAGCACGCCCTTCAGGCGCTTCTCGAAATCACCGCGGTATTTGGTGCCGGCGATCAGCGAGCCGAGGTCGAGGCTGTAGACCACACCGCCCTTGAGCAGATCCGGCACGCGGTTCTGTGTGATCAGCCAGGCCAGACCCTCGGCGATGGCGGTCTTGCCGACACCGGCCTCGCCGACCAGCAGCGGATTGTTCTTGCGCCGCCGGCACAGCGTCTGCATGACGCGCTCGATTTCCAGCTCGCGCCCGATCAGCGGGTCGATCTTGCCCTTCTTGGCGCGCTCGTTGAGGTTGGTGGCGAACTGCTCCAAGGCGGGCTGCTCGCCGCCGGCGGCCGCTTCCTTGTCGGCGGACTCCCCGGACTGCGGGGCTTCGTTCTCGCCCGAGACCTTGGAAATACCGTGCGAGATGTAATTGACCACGTCGAGGCGCGATACCCCCTGCTCACCGAGCAGATAGACCGCCTGCGTGTCCTTCTCGCTGAAGATCGCGACCAGGACGTTGAGCGTGGAGACCTGCTTCTTGCCGGCCGACTGCACGTGGTAGATCGCGCGCTGCAGAACGCGCTGGAACGACAGCGTGGGCTGAACGTCGCGTTCCTCGCCGTCAGCCACCTTTTGCACGTTCTGGCGAATGTAGTCACGCAGACCCTGCTCCAGCGCTTCGAGATCGGCGCCCGAGGCGCCCAGCACCTCGTTGACATTGGCATCGGAGAGCAGCGCCAGCAGCAGGTGCTCGACCGTCAACAGATCGTGACCGTCTCCACGCGCCGACAGGAAGGCGGCGTCCAAGGCTTTCTGCAATTCATCGCTCAACATCAGGCTTTCTCCATCACGGTCAGCAACGGGTGCTGGTTCTGGCGGGCGAAGCTGTTGACCTGGGCCACTTTGGTCTCCGCTATTTCCGACGGGAAGATGCCCGCCACTCCACGGCCCTGCGTGTGTACCTGCAGCATGATTTGTACCGCTTTTTCATGTGCATGGTGAAAGAACTTCTGCAGAACCAGTACAACGAACTCCATGGGGGTGAAGTCATCGTTGACCACGATGACCTTGTACATCGGAGGCTGCTGCAGGCGAGGCTTGGCCTCGTCAGTGACGACATCGAGCAGACCTTCGCGTTGGTTCTCGGACATGGCTCCATCATAGCCGGCCCTCGGACAGTCTCAAGCCCCGTCCGCGGGATATTCAAGAAATGCGGCCAGGACGACACCATGGCCCGCCGGAATCGCACCGTCGATCGGGGGGAGAACGGCGCTGTCCACCATATTGGGTCGCCGCGCGCGGAATGCAATCCCAAGGCGCGCGGCCGCCGCGGCCGCTATTTGGTCTTGAACACGAACACGCCGTCCCAGTCGACGGGCGGCGGCGTCACGCGTAGCTGCCGCACCCGATCCAGGTACAGACCATACAATCTGCGCTCCGGTTCCCGCCTTGCAAGTTCGAGCCAGGCGGCCTCGGCCTGATTCCAGCGGGCGCCACGATAGGCCTGCAAGGCACCACGATGTCGCGCCAGCGACTCCCGCACGGAACTGCTCAGTTCCTCCTTGGGGCCCAAGGGTTCGAAGATCGTCACCGGGCGTTCCTTGCCCTTGACGCGCACGCAATCGAGCTCGCGCATCGCCCAATCGGACGGCAGCGCCTCACGCGTGATCTCGCTGATGATGATCGGCACGCCGTAGACCTTGGTCAGGCCCTCCAGACGCGAGGCGAGGTTCACCGGATCGCCCATCACGGTATAAGCCACCCGGAATTCGGAACCCATGTTGCCGACGCGCATGTCGCCACTGCCGATGCCGATGCCGATCCGGATCGCGGGCCAGCCGCGCGCCTCGAACTGCGGATTGAGCGCTTGCACCGCCGCCACCATGTCCAGGGCTGCACGGACTGCGTTCAGGGCGTGCGACTCGTCCGGCAACGGCGCGCCCCAGAACGCCATGATCGCGTCACCCATGTACTTGTCGATCGTGCCGCGATACTGCTGGATGCAGCGGGTCTGCGGCGTCAGGAACTGGTTCATCATGTCCGACAGCGATCTTGCGTCCAGTCGTTCCGAGATCGAGGTGAAATCCCGCACATCGGAAAACAGCACGGTCATATCGCGGATGTCGCCCTCCATCGACACCACCTGCGGCCGCGCCGCCATTTCCTCGACCAGTTGCGGCGGCACGTATTGCCCGAACAGCCGGGAAATCTCGCGCTTGCCGCGCGATTCCACGAAATAGCCGAACAGCTGCTGGGCCAGGAACAGAAACAGCGTGAACACCACCGGCACGCCCATCGGCAGGATCGCGCCGAGCTGCCAGGCCAGCAGGGCACCACCGACGACCGCCAGCGCCACCCCGGCGGCGAGTCCGGCACCCGCCAGCGGTGACAGGCGTGGAAACAGCAGGCCGATCAGCAACGCGATCAGCGCCAGCTCCACCACTTCCAGCCCCAGGTAATAGGACGGTTTCTTGCGGATCTGGCCCTCCAGCATGCCGGCAATCAGATTGGCGTGGATTTCCACGCCCGGAAATGCACGCGCCACCGGCGTGACCCGCAGGTCGAGCAGGCCCGGCGCCGTCGTGCCGAGCAATACGATGGCGTCCCGAAGCACGCCCGGCTCGACACTTCGGCGCAGGACATCGGTCGCCGAGACATAGGGAAACGAGCGATATCCACCGCGATACGGAACCCAGGCGGCGACCTGCTCGTCCACCGGAATCTCCAGCGGGCCGAGTTCAACGGCTTCCAGATTCAGCGAGCGGCGCTTTGCCGGGGGGTCGAACAGCAGCGAAACCGGAGCGCCGCCCAAGGCGGCACGGGTCACGCTGAGCGCCAGCGACGGATAGACCCGACCCTGATAGGCCTGCACCAAGGGCACGCGGCGGTACACGCCGTCGTCGTCCACCAGCGGGTTTTCGAAGAATCCGCCGAGGCCCGAAGGCGCTTGCAAGCCCTGGAGGTTGCCCGTAAACCCGTGCGGCGCGACGTAGTCCACGGCGTCCTCGACGGCAAACAGCGGTGGCCCCAGAACGCCCTGTTCCGGCGCTTCGTCCGATTTCACGGATTGCTTGAAGACGAAACCCATGACCACTGCGCGATCGCTCAGCGCCTCGGCGAACCGGCGATCATGATCGATCTGCGCCGAGACCGCCGCGCTCGCGGCCGCGAAACCCGGCAGACGGCCGACAGCACTGTCGCTGAGCCGAGACAGTAGCCGCGACGGTGACTGCCCGTCCGGCTCCGGAAACGTCATGTCCAGCCCGAGTACGCGAATGTTGTAGTCGTCAAACAGGCGGTCGACCAGGTCGGCCAGCAGATCGCGGGGCCACGGCCATTGGCCTTCGGCGGCCAGGCTCTTTTCATCGAGATCGACGATCACGATCGGGGCCTGGGATTGCGCCTGGGCCGGCAGGCGCATGCGGGCGTCGTAGGTGAAGGTCTCGATCCGGTCGAGCAGGCGCCAGCGCAGCTGGCCTGCGCTGTGCAGTGCGAACAATGTGAACACGGCCGCGCCAATCGCGAGCCGCACTATCGAACGCTGCATGATGCCCCGCCTCCCCCGTGATCCCCAACAGTCATTGTAGTGGTGCTGCGTACGGCCACCATGTTCGAGACTGGCGGCGAGCCGATCACAGACGAACACCAAGTCTTTCAACCGGATACAATTTCTGTCGTCACCGGGCTACGCGGCGTCACGGTCGCAAGGTATCATCGCGCGACATGAGCAGGGGACTCCCACCGATTATCGATCGCGGCCTGGCCGTGCTGCCGGCTGCGGTCAGCGCCGTACTCGCACTGGTGCTCGGCGTACAGCTGGCACATCTGGTGTGGGCGTTTGTTCCGGTGCCGACATGGACGCCGCCGCCAGTCACCGTTGACCGCAAGGATTCCGCGTCCAAGACCGTCGACCTCGACCTGATCGTCAGTGCCGCTCTGTTTGGCCGCTACGAAGTGCCCAAGACCCGTGCCGCAATCGAGGATGCGCCGGACACGCGCCTCAACCTAAAGCTCATCGGCATACTGGCGAACACCGATACCCATGGATCGCGCGCGCTGATCGAGAGCAGCGACGGCCAGGAAAAACCGTATGCGATCAACGATGACATTGATCGCGGCGTGTCCTTGCAGGCGATTTTCCCGGACCGGGTGATCCTGTCGCGGGCCGGTCAGCTGGAAACCCTGCGCCTCGACAAGGACAAGCCCAGCGCCGCCACCGACAGCCGCTACCTGCCCGGCCAGAGCGGCGGTGACAATGCCGTGGACGTCGCCGAACTGACCCAGATTCGCGAAACCCTGCTGGCCGATCCCAGTCGCGCCCAGGAATTCATCCGCGTGGTGCCGGCCAACGTGGGCGGCAACCAGCGTGGCTACCGCATCTATCCGGGGCGTAACCGCTCGCTGTTTTCGGCCGCCGGACTGCGCCCCGGCGACCTGGTCACGGCCGTCAACGGCGTAGAATTGAACGATCCGGCGCGAGCCTTGCAACTGCTGGGTGAACTGAGCCAGGCCACGAGCGTGAACCTTTCGGTGGAACGTGGCGGTCAACTCCAGAACTACACTCTAAGTATTAACTGACATGCTCGTCCGATCCCCTCGCCTGCGCCTGATCGCGCTGTTCGCCCTGACGCTCTCGTTCTCGGCCCACGCACAGAACGAAGTCACGCTCAACCTCAAGGACGCCGACATCAACACGCTGATCGCGACGGTCAGCGATGTCACCGACCGCAACTTCATCATCGATCCGCGCGTCAAGGCCAAGGTGACCGTGATCTCGTCGACGCCGATGTCGCCGGAATCGGTCTATGAGACCTTCCTCGCGGTGCTGCAGGTTCATGGTTTTGCAGCGATTCCGGCTGGCGACACGATCAAGATCGTGCCCGAAACCAGTGCGCGCCAGGACGGCGGCACCGGCACGCGGTCGATCCCCGGCGATGAGATCGTGACGCGCGTGATGTCGGTGGAGAACGTGCCGGCCGCACAGCTCGTGCCGATCCTGCGGCCGCTGGTGCCGCAATGGGGGCACCTCGCCGCGTACACGCCGTCGAACATGCTGATCATCGCCGACCGTGCCGCCAACGTGACGCGCATGGAGCGCATCATCGCAGAGATCGATCGCAGCGGCGATCAGGAAATCGAGATGATCAAGCTGCGCCATGCCGCGGCTGCCGAGGTGGTACGCATACTCAGCACGCTGGCGCAGCAGAACAAGCAGCAGGATCCGACCACCAACCCGGCCACAATCATCGCGGACGAACGCTCCAACGCGGTGCTGGTTGGCGGCGACAAGTCCGAGCGCCAGAAATACATCGAGATCATCCGCAGCCTGGATGTGGAGCTGGCCGACGACGGCGCGACCCAGGTCATCTACCTGAGCTATGCCTCGGCCGAGAATCTCGCGCCGATTCTGGAAGGCTATGCGGAACAGGCTGACCAGGCGCAGAGCGCGGCGCAAGGCGGTGCGGCGCAGGGCGGCGGCCGCGGCGTGGGCTCGCGCATCATCGCCGACCCGGATACCAATGCCCTGGTCGTCACCGCCAATCCCAAGACCATGCGCCAGATCCGCAGCGTGGTGGCACAGCTCGACATCAGACGTTCGCAGGTCATGGTCGAGTCGATCATCGCCGAGGTCAGCGCCAACAAGACTGGACAGCTTGGCCTCGACTGGGTGGTCTACAACCCCGATAACATCGCCGCCGCCGGCATATTCTCCTCAAGCACGCAAAGCGCCCTGAACTCGGCCTCGCAGGCTGCAACCGCCGGCGCCGATACCGAGGATCTCGCCGGCGCCGCGCTGAGCCTGCTCGGTGAAGGCGCCACCGCCTTTCTCGGCAAGATCAACAGCAGCGGAACCAGCTTCGGCGCCGTCCTGCACGCGCTGCAGGGGGACGGCGACACCAACATCCTGTCGGCACCGACGCTGTTGACGATGGACAACGAGGAAGCCGAGATCTCGGTGGGCCAGGAAGTCCCGTTCCTCACTGGCCAGTATTCAAGCACCGGCACCAGCAGCGGCATCAACGGCGCGGTCAATCCGTTTCAGACGGTCGAACGCAAGGATGTGGGTCTGACACTGGGCGTGACACCGCAGATCAACGTGGGCGATTCGGTCAAACTCAAGCTCAACCTCGAAATTTCCAGCCTGTCGGCCAGCGGCAGCTCGCTGACGCAGATCACCAACAAGCGCACCGTGACCAACACCGTTTCGGTGCAAAGTGGGCAGATGCTGGTTCTGGGTGGCTTGATCGACGACAACGTCACCGATTCGCAGTCTGCGGTGCCGTTCCTCAGCAAGATTCCGCTGCTGGGCAATCTGTTCAAGTACCGCTCGGTGGAAACCACCAAGCGCAATCTGATGGTGTTCCTGCGCCCGGTGATCCTGCGCAAGCGCGGTGAGGCGGATTACTACACCGCGCGCAAGTACAACGGTGTACGCGACGCACAGTTGCAGCAGGCCGGCCAGGGCGACGTGCCGCTGGTCGGTGGTCCCAAGCCGGTTCTGTTGCCGATCGAGCAGTATCTGCGCGACAACACCGCGCCGGACTTCCCGGACGAAGCGGCGGACGATCCGCGCGCGGGGAAGCCGGCCGAAACCGTGGCGCCCGGCAGCGTTGAAGGCGAATAAGCGGCTTTATGATGCTTGAACAGGAAGCACTGCGCCGGCCGAGTTATGCGTTCGCCAAGCGCCACGGCATCGTCGTGGCCGGCGTCGTCGACGAGCATGTCGAAATCGTGTGCCGGCGTGGTGTCGGGCTTGAATCCGTGCTGGAAGTGCAGCGCTTTCTGTCCCGTCCGGTCAAACCCAAGACCGTGGATGACGAGGAGTTCGACCGCTTCCTGCAGCGTACCTACGAGGAAAGTCGCGGCGCCGCCTCGGAACTGATGGAAGGCCTGGGCGACGAGGAAGACCCGGATCTGAATTCGCTGGCACAGGTGCTGACCGAATCGCAGGATCTGCTGGAGTCGCAGGACGATGCGCCGATCATCAAGTTCATCAACGGACTGCTGATCGAGGGAATCAAGGAGAACGCCTCCGACATTCACATCGAAAGCTTCGAATCGCAGTTGATGGTGCGTTTCCGCGTGGACGGCGTGCTGCGCGAAGTGATGACGCCGCCCAAGAGCCTGGCGCCGCGCATCGTCTCGCGCATCAAGATCATGGCCAAGCTCGACATCGCCGAAAAGCGCCTGCCACAGGATGGCCGCATCTCGCGCTCGGTGGCGGGACGCAAGGTCGACGTGCGCGTCTCGACGATCCCCACGGGTCAGCACAACGAACGCGTGGTGATGCGTATTCTCGACAAGCAGGCCGGCCGCATCGACCTGGAGCACCTCGGCCTGGAACCGCAACAGACCGCCGCGCTACGCCGCATCATCCAGCGCCCCTACGGGATCATGCTGGTCACCGGGCCGACCGGCTCCGGCAAGAGCACCACACTCTACGCCGCGCTGCAGGTGCTCAACGATCGCAGCCGCAACATCATGACGGTCGAGGATCCGATCGAATACAACATCGACGGTATCGGTCAGACTCAGGTCAACACCAAGGTCGACATGACCTTCGCGCGCGGTCTGCGCGCGATCCTGCGTCAGGATCCTGATGTGGTGATGATCGGCGAAATCCGCGACCTGGAGACCGCGCAGATCGCGGTGCAGGCTTCGCTGACCGGCCATCTGGTAATGTCCACACTGCATACCAATACCGCGATCGGCGCGATTTCGCGGCTGCGCGACATGGGCGTGGAACCGTTCCTGCTGTCCACCTCGCTGATCGGTCTGATGGCGCAGCGCCTGGTGCGCTCGCTGTGCCCGCACTGCAAGCAGTCCTACGAAGCCGATGCGGTCGAACGCGAGCAGCTCGCGATCCAGCATGCCGAGCCGGTGGTTCTTTATCGCGATGTCGGCTGTCCACAATGCCGCCATACCGGTTTCCAGGGACGTTCCGGCATCCACGAAATCATCGAGATCGACAGCACGCTGGAGTCGATGGTGCACGACAACAGTTCCGAGCAGATCATGGAAACGCACGCGCGCAAGTCCAGCCCCGGCATCATGCAGTCCGGGCGCAACAAGGTACTGGCCGGCGTAACCACCCTGCGCGAAGTGCTGCGCGTCACCTCGGAAGACTGATGGCTTCGCTGGTGAGTCGACAGGCGTCAGGCGTCAGGCGCGAAACGAACGTGCGACGATAAAATGGCCGCCTTCGAATACAGCGCGCTCAATGCCAAGGGCCGCCAGGAAAAGGGGCTGATCGAAGGCGATACCGCGCGTCAGGTTCGCGAGATGCTGCGCACGCGCGGCTTGATGCCGACCGAGATCAAGCAGGTCGCGGAGATCCGCAATGAGGATCGCAAGCTGTTTTCGCGCAAGGGCGCCAGCCTGTCGGCCAGCGAACTGTCGTTGTTCACACGTCAGCTGGCCACCCTGACACGCTCCGGGCTGCCGCTGGACGAGGCGCTCACCGCCGTTGGCGAACAATCCGAAGGCAAGAGCATCAAGCGCGTCACCCTCGGCGTACGCGCCAGCGTGGTCGAAGGTTCCAGCCTGGCGCGTGCGCTGGCCGAATTTCCTGGCGCGTTTCCGCCACTGTTTCGCGCGACCGTGGAAGCGGGCGAGCAATCCGGCAAACTCGACAATGTGCTCGAACGCCTCTCGGACTATGTCGAAGGCCGGCAGGAGTTGCAGCAGAAACTGGTCGTTGCCGCGATCTATCCGGCGGTGCTGGTGTCGGCATCCTTGCTGATCGTCTCCGCCTTGCTCGCCTACGTGGTTCCGCAGGTGGTCAGCGTGTTCGAAAGCAACGGCAGCCAGCTCCCGTTCCTGACGCGCATGCTGATCGCGATCTCCGACTTCATCCGCGATTACTGGCCGCTGCTGATCGCGCTCGCGGTCGGCATTCCCTGGGGCATTCGCGCGGCGCTCAAGCGCGAGCCGATCCGCCGGCGCTGGGACCGCCAGCTGCTGCGACTACCCTTGATCGGCCGCGTGGTTCGCACCAATCAGACAGCCCGCTTTACACGCACGCTCGGCATCCTCACCAATTCCGGCGTGCCGATACTTGACGGCCTGCAGATCGGCGCCCAGGTGGTGACCCACCTGCCGATGCGTGACGCCATCGATAGCGCTGCGCGACGTGTACGCGAAGGCAGCAGCCTGTCGAAATCCCTGTCGGAGAGTCGCTTGTTTCCGCCGATCTCCTTGCACCTGATCGCCAGCGGCGAGCAATCCGGCAAGCTCGACGACATGTTGGAACGCGCGGCGGAGAACCAGGAACGCGAACTCAATGCACTGATCAACGGCTTGATGGGGGCCCTGCCCCCATTGCTGGTGCTGCTGCTGGGCGCCATGGTGCTGATGATCGTGCTCGGCATTCTGCAGCCGATATTCGAGTCCTACGACCTGCTGGGTGCCTGATGTTCTTGCGCAGCACACGCATACGGCTGGCAGGATTCGAAACCCGTGCCTTGTGCCTCGACGCTCCGCCAGAGCGCCCTCGCCTGCTGTGCCTGCACGGCTGGGGGGATTCGGCAGACGCCTACAAGCCGCTGTTTTCGGCCATCGAGGGCGAGTTTTCGGCCGTCGCTCTCGACGCACCGGGTCATGGCGAAGCCTCGTCGGAGCGCGGCGGCGCACGGCTGCCCCAATGGATCGACCTGTGCCGCGCGGCCATCGGACACTACGAACAAGCCGCAGCACTGATACTGATCGGCCAGAGTTTCGGGGCGCGCGCCGTCCTGACCGCGCTCGCCGGCGACGCGGCGGCTCGTCGCCGCGTCGCGCGCGTCATCGCCATTGCCCCGGCACCGCTGCGACTTCCGCCCTGGCAACGGGTGTTCGTACGCAATCGGGCGCTGGCCGACGGCCTTGCCTCCCTGTCCGCCGACAGCAGCCCCGAACAGGCGATTGCTGCCGTGGTGGAACGCCATCGGCGCACCAGCTTTCACGCACCGGAGTCCCTGTCCGCCAGCGTTTTCGAGGACTACGCACGCCATGTCAGCATCGAACGCGCAGCCCGCTCGGTCGACGAACTCCGACAAATCGGGGAGGAGCTGCAGCAGCCGCTGTCGCTCGCGGAACTGAGCGTTCCGGTCGATATCGTCTGGGGACGCCAGGACCGGCTGGCGCCGCTGTCCGGCGCCCAGGACTATCTGGCCATGCTTCCGCATGCCCAACTTGAAGTGATCGACGACTGCGGACATCACGCGCACATCGAGGCGCCGCAGCGAATCGCGGCACTGCTGCGTCGCGCCGGATCAAGCGGCGATCAGGGATAGACGCGACGCACGCGCTGCGTCAGACCACAAAACAGCTCGTAGGACAGCGTCCCCGCGCGGTCGGCGAGTGCTTCGACCGGCAGGCCCTCGCCCCATAACAGCACCGAATCGCCGACGCGGGTCTGCGGGATCGCGGACACGTCGATCGTCACCATGTCCATCGAGACCCGCCCCACCATCGGCGCGCTCTGTCCGTGCACCTGAAATGGCGTGCCGTTCGGCAGACAGCGGAGCACGCCATCGGCATAGCCGACCGTGACCACGGCGATGCGCATGTCGCGCTCACAGTGGTAGATCGCGCCGTACCCGATCGGTTCACCAGCGCGGCAGTCCCGCAATGCGAGCACGCGCGACTCCAGGCGCATCGCCGGTCGCAGCCCCAGCTCGGCCCCGGTCCGGCCGGACAGCGGGCTCGCGCCATAGAGCAGCAGGCCGGGCCGGACCCAGTCGGCACGCGCCTGCGGCCAGGCGACAAGCCCCGCCGAATTGGCGATCGTGCGGGCACCTGGACGGTCCGCCAAGACGGCGTCGAAACAATCGATCTGCGCCTGGGTGGCCGCGCTGTCGGTTTCGTCGGCACGGGCGAGATGCGTCATCCAGCCACACAGCTGCCAGTCGCGCCGCGCCAGTATCCGTTCGTGAACGGCGGCTACTTTCTCGGGTTCGAAACCGAGCCGATGCATCCCGGTATCGATCTTGATCCACAAGCGCGCTCTCGCGCCACGCGGCAGCTGCTCCAACAGTGCGAGCTGCCAGTCATCGTGGACCACGATCTGCAGTTCGTGATGCAGGCACAGGCGCAGCTCTTCCAGCGACAACACGCCTTCGAGTACGACGATCGGCGCGTAGACACGCGCCTCGCGCAAACGCAGGGCCTCTTCGAGACAGGCCACAGCGAAGGCATCCGCCTCCCAGGGGTGGCGCCCGGCAAAATCGCTCTCGGAGCGCAGATCACGCAAGGCACGCGCCACCTGCACGGCGCCGTGTCCATAGGCGTCGGCCTTGATCACGGCCATCACACGGGAATCAGGCGTCCATTGACGTATCCGCGTCAGATTGTGGCGGATCGCGTCGAGGTCAATGCTGGCGGTGACGCGTGGAATCATCGGATCAGTGATCAGACACTGAAACTGTCGTAGCCTTGCGCCAGATTTTCAAAGCGCGTGTACTTGCCGATGAACGCGCACTTCACCGTACCGGTTGGGCCGTTGCGCTGCTTGGCGATGATGATCTCGGCGATATTGTCGTCCGCGCCCAGATCCTCGCCGGTCTTGCGCTTGTAGTAACCGTCGCGATAGATGAACAGAATCATGTCGGCGTCCTGCTCGATCGAACCCGACTCGCGAAGGTCGGACATGATCGGCCGCTTGTTCTCGCGCTTTTCGACTTCACGCGAGAGCTGCGACAAGGCCAGGATCGGGACATTAAGTTCCTTGGCCAAAGCTTTGAGATTACGTGATATTTCTGAAATCTCGTTGGTCCGGTTATCGCGTGAGCTGGGCACCTGCATCAGCTGAATGTAATCAATGACGATCAGGCCGATGTCATGCCGGTTCTTGAGGCGGCGTGCGCGTGCGCGCAGTTCCAGCGGAGACAGCGCGCCGGTTTCGTCGATGTACAGCGGTGCCTCGCGAATGTCGACGCCACCCTGCACCAGCCAGTCCCATTCGTGATCCTCGAGCTGGCCGGAACGCAGGCGTGTCTGGTCGAGGCGGCAGTGCGAGGCGAGCACACGCATCGCAAGCTGCTCGGCGCTCATTTCCATGCTGAACACGGCCGCGGGCTTCTTCAGCTTGATCGCGGCGTGCTCAGCGATATTCATCGCGAAACTGGTCTTGCCCATGCCGGGACGGCCGGCAATGATGATCAGGTCGCTGTTGCCGAAACCGTTGGTGCGCCGGTCCAGGTCGGTCAGTCCGGCCGACAGGCCGGCCAAGCTGCCAGGGCTGTTGCGCGAAGCCTCGACCTTGGCTTCGATGCGCGGCACCAGATCACCGATCGCGGTGTATTCGACACGGCCGCGCGCACCACGCTCGCGAATCGCGAAAACCTTCTGTTCCGCTACGTCGATCAATTCGCTCGGCGTACGGCCGTTGGGTCTGAAGCCGATGTCGGCAATATCGGTACCGGTTGCGATCAGGCTGCGCAGCACCGAACGTTCACGCACGATGTCTGCGTAGGCCACCACATTGGCCGCGCTCGGCGTGTCATTCGCCAAGGCGCCGAGGTAGGCCAGGCCGCCAGCCGCCTCCAACTGCTCCAGCGCACGCAGGTGCTCCGACAGCGTGACGAAGTCGCAGGGCTTGGCGTTGTTGAGCAGACTGATCATCGCGCGGAAGATCAGGCGGTGATCCTCGCGATAGAAATCGTCCTCGGAGACACGATCGGCCAGCTCGAACCACGAGCGGTTGTCGAGCATCAGGCCGCCGAGCACCGACTGCTCGGCCTCGATCGAATGGGGAGGTTGTTTCGGGGCTTGCGCCATGCTCGAAGTGTACTCGCTGGGGCCGGATTCGGGCGTCACCCCGGAATGCAAAACGCCGCGGATCTCCGCGGCGTTTTGGGTATGGAGCCCTGATGTTGCCGGGCTCGTACGCGTGGATCTCAAGCCTTGGCTTCGACCACGATCACCTTGACGCTGGTCTCGACTTCACTGTGCAGGTGCACCGCGACGTCGTATTCACCGATATTGCGAATCGGGCCTTCGCCCATGTCGATCTCGACACGCTCGATCTCGGCTCCGGCCGCCTTGGCGGCATCTGAGATTTCGTTCGGACCGACCGAGCCGTACAGCTTGCCCTCATCGCCGGCACGCATCGCGATCGTCAGCTCGAGGCCGGCGATCTTCTCGGCACGCAGTTTGGCGGCATTCACCGACTCCTGCGCGTTCTTCATCAACTCCGCCTTGCGTGCTTCGTAGACCTCAAGATTGGCATTGGTCGCCGGCAGCGCCTTGCCCTTCGGCAGCAGGAAGTTGCGGCCATAGCCCGGGCGCACCTTGACGGTGTCGCCCAGATCGCCGAGGTGCTTGATCTTCTCCAGAAGGATGACTTCCATTATCAGTCTCCCTTACTGGTGCTTGTCGGTGTACGGCAGCAACGACAGGAAACGCGCGCGCTTGATCGCGGTTGCGAGCTGACGCTGATAACGTGCCTTGGTGCCGGTGATGCGGGCCGGAACGATCTTGCCGTTCTCACCCACGAACTGCTTGAGCGTGGCGAGATCCTTGTAGTCGATCTCCTCGATGCCTTCGGCAGTGAACTTGCAGCTTTTCTTGCGGCGAAAGAAGCGTGCCATGCTCAGGCCTCCGTCTCGGTTTCAGTGGTGGTTTCGGTATCCGAATCGGAATCCGAAGACGAATCGTCATTCGAATTGTCGGACTCGTCCGAACGCGAGGCGCGCTCCGGCTTCTTGTCTTCTTCCGGGTTCTTGAACAGCGGGGACTGCACCGAGACCGCTTGATCCTTGCGCGTCACCAGACGGCGGATCACCGCGTCATTGAACTTGAAGGCGCCTTCCAGCTCTTCCAGAACGGCGCCGGAGCACTCCACGTTCATCAGGAAGTAGTGGGCCTTGTGCAGATTCGCGATCGGGTAGGCCAACTGGCGACGGCCCCAGTCTTCGAGACGGTGGACCTTGCCACCGTCGGCTTCGACCATCCCCTTGTAACGCTCGATCATGGCGGACACCTGCTCGGACTGATCCGGGTGCACCATGACCACGATTTCGTAATGCCTCATCGGGTCTCCAATTTGTGGATACGCAGCCGTTGAACTGCGTAGTCCCCCGCAGCGCGGTGGGACAAAAGCCAATCGGCCGGACGACCGATCGGGCGCGCGATTCTAGGGCCTGAAGCCTTGCAGCACAAGTATTTGCGCGAGTATTTTCGGACCACAGCGACCCATCAGCGGAAGTAGACGCAACATTGTCGCGTCGAAATCAGCTCCAGCGCCTCGGTTTCAGCTTCGGCGACTTCGACCGGGCGCATCGATTCGGCCAGATCGGCCACCAGACCAGCCACCCGATCCTCGATGTCGAACGACTGGCTGACGAGCTGGAACGCACGCAGGTGCGCATAGGCCTGGATCGTGTCCCGCGGCAGCATCTCGCCGTTGAGATAAGCCGCACCGACCTGCCACAGTGCATTGGCACTACCGCCGCGCCGGGCCTGCAGCAGCCACGCCGCCTGCTGTTCGCGCAATGCGAAGGTGTTGGCGCGCTGCGTGGCATCGCACATTTCAAGCTCGCGCTCGCGGCAGATATTGCCCGGCGGCAGCTGAAACACCATCGATTCCTGGGCCTCCAGGGAACCGGAATCGGCGGCCAGGCTCATCCATTCGTAGTACCGGTTGCGTGCCTCGGCCGGTACACCGCGACAGCGTTCATAGCGTCGTCGCAGCTCGGCCGCCATGCGGTCCGGATTCTCGACTGAAATACCGTCCAGACGACGCGTCTGATACATGGTCTGAATCACCGCATCGAGCGCCTCGGGCGCCGTCTGTATACGGCGACATTCCTTCAGCGCCAGACCGAGCTGGTAGGCCGCATCGGCGTCTCCGCCCTCGGCGGCTTCGGTCCGCTCGCGAATGAATGCTTGCAGTGGCCCAGTCGGCAACTGTGATCGCCGATCCACGATCAGGCGACGCAGGCGTGGTCCCCAACGCGCTGCGGGCGCGGGTTCGACGGGCACATCGGTCGTAGGCTCAGGCACGGCGTCCGGTGCCTCGGGCCCGATACGCCCCGCCTCCACAGATCGCTCCTGCTGCGATGCGGTACGGCTCGCATCGAGCCGGGTCTGGCTCCACCACCAGAGCAGGCAGCTCAGCAGTGCCAGGCCGGCTCCGGCGGCGACCCAGCGGATGTTCATCGCGTCTGGCGCTGCCTCACGGATTCGAACAGACAGATACCGGCGGCGACCGATACGTTCAGGCTTTCGATCTGGCCCTGCATCGGGATTTTTGCGAGCCGATCACAGTTTTCGCGTGTGAGTCGGCGCAGGCCCTCGCCTTCCGAACCCATCACCAGCACAGTCGGTCCGGTCAGATCGACGTCATAGAGCGATTCGGTGGCCTCACCGGCCAAGCCGGTGATCCAATACCCCAATTCCTGTAGTCGTTTCATCGAGCGCACGATGTTTGTGACCGCGACCACCGGCACACGTTCCGCCGCGCCCGCCGCCACTTTGCGTGCGGCTGGCGTCAGGCTGGCCGCCCGGTCCTTCGGAATGACCACGGCCGTGACGCCGGCCGCTTCGCTGGTCCGCAGACAGGCGCCGAGGTTGTGGGGGTCCTGAATGCCATCGAGTATGAGCACCAGCCGGTCCGGCGTCGCCGGCACCTCCAATGCCTCCTCGCCGCTGATGGAAGCGGCCGGCACCATCGCCAACACGCCCTGATGCCTCAGCCCCGGCGCCAACACATCAAGGTCCGAGCGTGAACGCGCGCGGACTGGAACCGACCTGGCGGCCGCGACCTTGCTGATCTGCGCCGCGCGCTCGCCACTACGGCTGTCGCTGATGTAAACCTCCAACGGCAGAACCTCGCTTTCCAGCGCTGCGAGAACGGCGTGCCAGCCGCCGATGTAGGTCGTATTGCTCAAAGGTACTCCATGGATGGATGCATCGATCGGGACGAAGTTCGGACAGCACCGCGATTGTCCGACGCGCCGCCGCACTCGCCAAGCAAAAAGGCGCCGGAACGGATTCCGGCGCCTTTCTGGCGGACTGGAGACTCGCCCGCGATCAACCGCCCAGGTACGGCGGCGGCGTCCAGGCCTCGGATTCGCGTCCCTCGATGACAGGCTTGATCACGATGTCCACGCGACGGTTGCGTGCTTCCTTGACGTTGTCGCCGGTGCGAACCAGCGGTTCACGCTCGCCGCGCCCTTCTTCGCGAATGCGTGCAGCGCTGACGCCCATCTGCGCGAAGTAGTTGCCCACGGCAGCGGCACGCTGCACCGACAGACTCTGGTTGTATTCGGCCGAACCGCTGGTATCGGTGTGTCCGACCACGTGAATCACGGTCGAATCGTAGCTTTGCAGCACGCTCGCGATCTTGCCGTAGGTCTGCAGCGCGGCCGGAGTCAGCTCGGCCTTGTTGAACTCGAATGAAATGTCGCTGGCGACTCCGACACGCAAGGAGCCGTCCGACATTTCACTGATATGCAGTTCATCGCGCGCGGCTTCCTTGGCGAGTTGCTGCTCCATCTCGGCGCGCTGCTTGTCCATGTAGTTGCCCACCGCACCGCCGGCGATGGCGCCGACCGCCGCCCCCACCCAGGGCGCCCCGCGCGCACCACTGACCGAATTGCCGAGCACCGCGCCGGCCACGGCGCCAACACCGGTACCGATGTTGCGGCTACGGTTGGGGTTGTCGGTGGCGCAGGCTGCCAGAGAAATGATGGCGACACCCGCTACGGCTGCCTTGAGGCTCGCGGTCTTCGTTTTCATCTTCATTTACCACTCCTTTTGGACGACCGCCGACGCTTCTTGCCGGCGTGTTCGCGCGAATTGTTGGGTGCTTTCGTGAATGGCTTCTGAACGCTTCGGGGCTGGCTGTGTTCGGGTTCCAGATCGATCTTGCGCTCGTCCAGGCTGACACGAACGACTTTGACCCGAATCGCGTCGCCCAGTGCGTACACCCGACCATTGCGTTCGCCAACCATGCGCATGCGCTTGGGGTCGAACTGGTAATAGTCGTTGTACAGCGTGGACACGTGCACCAGACCCTCGACGTAGAGATCCTTCAATTCCACAAACGCGCCAAAGCTGGTTACGCCGACAATCACGCCGTCAAAAACCTCGCCGACGCGATCGCGCATGTATTCGCACTTGAGCCACAGCGTCACATCGCGCGTCGCCTCATCGGCACGACGCTCGGTCATCGCGCAATGTGCACCCAGGGCTTCGAGCTGTTCCTGGTCGTAGGCGAAGGTCTTTTTCGCCTCGCGCCGGATCGCATGCTTGAGTGCGCGGTGCAGCACCAGATCCGGATAACGGCGGATCGGCGAGGTGAAATGCGCATATTCCTCCAGCGCGAGGCCAAAATGGCCATCGTTGCTCGGCGAATACCGAGCCTGCATCATCGAGCGCAGCAACATGCTCTGCGCCATGGACTGGTCATCGCGCCCCGGCAGCTGTGCCGCGACGGCCGCGTAGTCCTTGGGCGTCGGCGTTTCGCCACCACCGAGCTTGAGGCCGCGCGCCGCGAGGAACTCGCGCAACACCTTGACCTTCTCGACATCCGGCGTGGCGTGGACGCGAAACAGGCTGGGCCGCTTGTGCTTGACGACATAGCGTGCGGCCTGCACGTTCGCCGCGATCATGCACTCCTCGATGATGCGATGGGCGCGGTTGCGCTGCACCGGCACGATCTTCTCGATCTTGCGATTTTCGCCGAAACGGATCTTGGTCTCGGTGGTTTCGAAATCCATCGCGCCGCGCTTTTCGCGTGCGCTGAAAAACGCGCCGAACAAGGCGTCCAGATCCTGAAGCTGTGGCACCACGGCCTTGCGCGCCTGCGCCTCGGGCCCGTCCGGATTTTCCAGTATCGAATAGACCTCGTCGTAGGTGAGTCGCGCATGGGATCGCATCACACCCTCGTAGAAACGCGCCCGCGTCACCTCCCCGGCCTTGTTGATGCGCATCTCGCAGACCATGCACAACCGCTCGACATCAGGATTGAGCGAGCACACGCCGTTGGACAACGCCTCGGGCAGCATCGGGATCACGCGTTCCGGGAAGTACACCGAATTGCCGCGCTCGCGCGCCTCCACGTCCAGGGCCGAGCCCATCGGGACATAGGCATCGACATCGGCGATCGCGACCCACAGCGTCCAACCATTGCGCAGCGGTCCGCGCATCGGCTTGCAGTACACGGCATCATCGAAGTCGCGGGCATCGGCGCCGTCGATCGTGACCAGCGGCAGATCCCTCAAGTCGACGCGCCCCTGAGCCTGCTGCGCGCTGAGCTTCTGCGGCACTTTTGCCGCCTCCCGCTCGACCGCCTCCGGCCAGACATGCGGCAGACCATGCGCACGAATCGCGGCTTCGATTTCCATACCCGGCGCCAGATGATCGCCCAATACCTCGACGACCCGGCCAACCGGCAGACTGCGCGCGCCGGGATGAACCTCGATCGCCGCGACCACCATCTGCCCCTCGCGTGCGCCGTTGCGGCCTTTCTCGGGAATCAGGATGTCGTGATGGATGCGTGGATTGTCCGGGCTGACATGCGCCACGCCATGCTCGACGATGTAGCGTCCGACCACGGTCTGATTGGCGCGTTCGAGCACATCGACCAGAACGCCTTCGCGTCGCCCGCGGGCGTCCTCGCCATTGACACGCACCAGAACGCGGTCGCCCGACATCAGGCTGCGCATTTCGCGCGGCGACATGAAGACATCCTCGCCTCCTTCGTCCGGCGTGAGAAAGCCATAGCCGTCACGGTGCGCGATGACGCGTCCCGGTACCAGGCTCATGTGGCTGACTACACCGAAGGCGCCGCGGCGGTTCTGCGCCAGGCTGCCGTCGCGGACCATCGCACCGAGGCGGTGACGAAAGGCCTCGAAGTCGTCTCGGCTGCCCAGGCCGATGCAACTCGCCAATTCGTCGGCCTTGAGCGGCCCGTCCTGCGATTCGAGGACTTCGAGGATGTATCGTCGGCTTGGCGTCGGATTTTCGTAGCGTTGACGTTCCCGCTCGTATTCCGGGTCCAGCTTGCGCCAGTCTTGGCGTCGTTTGTTGCTGTTCGTGGGATGTTCCTTTTTCTGAAGCATTAAATGATTGACAAAGCCTGGCGCCGCCGATAGATTTGCGCGCCTCTTGCCGAGGTGGCGGAATTGGTAGACGCACTAGTTTCAGGTACTAGCGGGTAACACCGTGGAGGTTCGAGTCCTCTCCTCGGCACCAAATTAAGAATTTTGATGCATTGCGTTGCGACACCAAAAGCCCCGACTCGTTCGGGGTTTTTTGGTGTCCCCAAGGTTCTTGATGGCTAGCGCCGACGCAAAGCCGTTGCTCACTCCGGGTAAAACCTCACCGCCCATGCCGGCCTGATGCGCCGAACGCAGCCAGTCTGGCGCGCGTCGAATGCCAGGCGATCACTTGCCGCACCCGAAGCCGCACATGGGCGCTTCATTGTAACTTACCCGGCGCGGTTTCCCGCGCCTTGATCGCTTTGACTTGCAAACCTCAGGCGACCTCCAGACCGCTCGGTCTCGCCCCTGAGATCGGGTCATGGCCTTGTGAGGACGCTGGGGAGTCAACGAGGCCGCAACACCACAGCGAACAAGCCACCGCTATGACCGGCTTGCTGACCGGACGTCGGACGATGCGCGGAGGCGTGTATGGTGGGTCGTGTTGGATTCGAACCAACGACCTACTGGTTAAAAGCCAGCTGCTCTACCGACTGAGCTAACGACCCTGAAAACTGATTGATACGGCCGGACGGCGGCGCGGGGCGGGATCATACCCGATGAGTCCCTGCATCGGAACCCGTCAAGCCCGAGCGACGTAGCGGGTCGGGTCGGCAATGCCGGCGGCTTCGAACCCCTCGCGTCGCAGCCGGCAGGAATCGCAGCGTCCACAGGCGGCGCCGCTGCCGTCAGCTTGATAGCAGGAGACCGTCATCGCATAGTCAAGCCCCAGCTGCGTGCCGAGCTTGATGATCTCGTCCTTGCCCAGGTCGATCAGGGGTGCGTGGACACGCATCCCCTGCCCTTCGACGCCCGCCTTGGTCGCGACCGTGGCCAGACGCTCGAAGGCATCGATAAACTCCGGTCGGCAGTCCGGGTAACCGGAATAGTCCACCGCATTGACGCCGACGAATATGTCGTGCGCTTCCAGCACCTCGGCCCAACCCAGCGCCAGTGACAGAAACAGGGTATTGCGAGCCGGAACGTAGGTCGATGGAATTCCAGTCGACGGTGCCTCCGGAACGACCTGACTCAGATCGGTCAGCGAGGAACCTCCGATGCCGGCCAGATTCACATCCATCACCCGATGCTGGACAGCACCGAGGGCGGCGGCGACCCGGGCCGCAGCCTCAATCTCTGCGAGGTGCCGCTGCCCATACGACACCGACAATGCGTGACACTCGAATCCGGCATCGCGCGCCGCCGCCAGAACCGTGGCGGAATCAAGTCCGCCGGACAGCAGAATGACCGCAGGCTTCCTCATTTTCCGGCGACGTCTCCCCACAATTGCTTGTGCATTTGTACCTGCATGCGCACCGGCAAGCGGTCCGCAACGATCCAGTCCGCAAGCTCGCGCGGGCTGACTTGCTGATGACTGGGTGAAAACAGAATTTCGCAGCGCCCGACGAGACCGAGGCTGTCGACGCGGCAGCGCGCCCAATCGTAGTCATTACGGCTGCAGATCACGAACTTCACCTGATCGTGTGCCGTGAGGTCTTCGAAGTGATCCCAAAGCATTCGCTGGGACTCGCCGGAATCGGGTGTCTTGATGTCGACGATGCGCGCGACGCGGCGGTCGATGCCGGTGACGTCAAGCGCGCCGCTGGTTTCCAGTGAGACCGTCAGGCCGGCGTCGCAAAGCCTTTGCAGCAGCTCACGGCAATTGCGCTGTGCCAGCGGCTCACCGCCGGTGACGCAGACATGCCGCACACCATAGTCGCGGGTTTGATCGACGATTTCGTCAAGACTCTTCCAGTGTCCGCCGTGAAACGCGTAGGCGGTGTCGCAATACTGGCAACGTAGAGGGCAACCGGTAAGCCGCACGAAAACGCTTGGCAGACCCACATAGGTGGATTCACCTTGCAATGAGACGAAAATCTCGGTGATCTTGAGCCGCGCGGCCTGAGCTGCGGGCGCGGCGAGGAGGGTCGCGGTCGATGTTGCCGTCACTTCATCCCTGCTGCAGTCGCTGACGCGCGAGTCCGGCGGCCGTGGAATCGGGATATTCGCGCGTCACGCGTTCGAGCGTCGCTCGACCGGCGGCGGTCTGCTTCAACTCAAGCTGCGAGAACCCGAGCTTGAGCAAAGCGTCCGGCGCGCGCTCCGAGCGCGGAAAGCGGCTCAGCAAATCCCGGTAGCTGCCAAGTGCGGCATTGTAGTCGCGCTTGAAATAATTGGCCTCACCCATCCAGTACAGCGCATCGTCTGCCATCGGGCCTTGCGGCCAGTTGGCAAGCTGGTTCTGGAAGCCGAGCAGAGCGTCATCGAACTTGCCGCCACGCAGCAGTTCGAATGCCTTCAGATAGGCTTGTTGCTCACCCGGTGACGGTGTTCCGCCAGACGCGCCGGATGAGGAGGAGGACGCACCCGGCGATCCGCCGGGTGCGAAGCCCCCACCCCCGCTCTCGATTTTTTGCAGACGACCATCGAGATCGGTGTACAGCTTTTGCTGCTGCTGCTTCATGCGGTCAAGCTGATACTGCAACTGCTCGACCTGGCCGCGCAGATCGCGCAGTTCGTCGGACACGTTGACGCCATTGCCGCTCTGGGCAAGACGTGTCATTGCATCGACGCGCCGCGAGACGTCGGTGAGCTTGGTCTCGACCGATTGAAGCCGTCGTTCCTCGGGAGACAGATTGTCAGGGCTGCCGTTTATCGGTCCGCCAAAATCCGCGCAGCCTGCCAGTGACAGCGCGACGACCAGCAGGCTCGGTGTAATAAAGGATCGAATCAGCAGCATATTAACCTGTCTCCCTCAGGACGGGCGCTTGGAAAGCGCCGGATTGCCTTACGGATAAACGATTACGGATAAACGATTTCGACGCGACGGTTCTGAGTCCAGGCGGACTCGTCATGTCCCAGCGCAACCGGACGCTCCTCACCATAGCTGACGACGCTGATCTGCTGCGGCGACACGCCACGCAGTTCCAGCGCCTGCGCTACGGCAGAAGAACGACGCTCACCAAGTCCGACATTGTACTCGCGCGTGCCGCGCTCGTCGGTATGCCCTTCAAGCCGGACGCGGGTGTTCGGATTGGCGGTCAGGTACTTGGCGTGATTGGCGATGATCGTCTGGGATTCGGCGCCGAGATCAGCACTGTCGAACTCGAAGTAGATGAGGGTCTGGGAGATATCGGGACCGTTCATCGAGCTGTCGACCGGCCGACCGATCGGGCTGTCATAACCCGAGTTTCCGGAGGTACTCATTCCGGTGTCGGCGGGCGCGGTGGCGTCCGAAGACAGCTTCTTGCCGGAACTGGCGCAACCGGTGAGCACGGCCCCTGACAGCAGCACGGACACAACCAGCAGTTTCGTATTCATGGGACACAACTCCTTGCAGGACACAAAAACAAAGTGGCGCGTTTTATGGTGTGAAGGGAGACCATGCCGGTTCGCGCACATCACCGGCCTGTCTCAAACGCTGTCGGATACGCCCGTCGGCTGAAACTGTCGCCAGTTCCGCCCCCGAACGTCCCTGTGTTGCATAGATGATGACCTGACCGTTCGGCGCAAAGCTCGGACTCTCGTCCAGCGGCCCATTGCTGAGCACGCGCATGTCACGGGTCGCCAGATCCAGCAAGGCGATACGGTAACCACCACTGTTATTGACCAGGGCGAGACTCTTGCCGTCCGGCGAGAATTTCGCGTCCAGATTCTGCTTGCCTTCGAAGCTCAGGCGCACCGGCGTACCGCCGGTCGCCGGCACCTTGTAGATCTGTGCGGAGCCGCCGCGGTCGGACGTGAACACCAGGGTGCTGCCGTCCGGCGACCAGTCCGGCTCCGTGTCGATGCCCCAGTGGTCGGTGATCTGGGTCTTCTGCCCGGTCGCGAGATCGACCACGAAAATGTCGGGATTGCGCTCATACGACAGCGCGACCGCCAGCTTGCGCCCGTCCGGCGACCATGCTGGCGCGCCGTTGATCCCCTTTTCAGACAGCACCTTGCGGGCCTTGCCGCTCAGACGGTCCTGCACATAGATGCCGGAACGACCGTTTTCGAACGACACGTAGGCGAGTTGCTTCTTGTCCGGCGACCAAGCCGGCGACATGATCGTTTCGCGCGAAGTCAGCACCGGCTGCGGGTTGTAGCCGTCGGCATCCGCCACCAGCAGCTGATAGGTGCGGTTCTTGCCCGATCCGGCAGCCGTGATGTAGGCCACCTGCGTATTGAAATAGCCGCGAAATCCGGTGAGCTGCTCGTAGATCTTGTCGGCAATCGTATGCGCGGTGTAGCGCAGCGCACGCGGATCGCGCACCGGCGCCATCTGCTCGTTGAGCGTGGTCTTGGCACCAAACACGTCCAGCAGCGCGAAGCGCGCACCGTAGCCGCCGAGCGCGTTCGTCAGCGTACCGACCACGAGTTGCTCGGTGCCCAGGCTGCGCCAGTTGCGGAAATCGACCAGCGCCGGATCATTGGGTCGCTCCAGCATGTCGCGCCGCGCCAATGGCTCGAACAGGCCGGTGCGCGACAGGTCCGATTCGATGATCTGCGCCACATCCACCGGCACGTCCGGTCCGGACTGGAACGGCACCACGGCAATCGGCGTGGCGCGGATGTCACCACCGCTGATCGTGAATTCAAGCTGTGCCCCGACCTGCGGAATGAAACTCAGGGCGAGCAGAAGGACGGCGATTCGTTGTGCGTTTCGAATTTTCATTACGGCTCGAAGGTCGTGATCAACTCTCGTTCAAAGGCGCTGGGCTCACTCGGAAGTGGCAGCGGGCTCGATTTAAGATAGGCGTTTACGACCGACTGATCGATCAGGGCACTGCCGCAACTTTCCAGGACTCTCGCGCTGGTGACGGTCCCGTCTGGTAACAGATTGACCTGAACCCTGCATGAGAAATCCTGCCCGCCGGTGGCGGAGCGCTGCCAGTTGGGCCGCACCTTGGCGATGATTCTTGCGGCCCAGTCTCTCTGCGCGGAGGTGCGTGCACGGTCGGCTTCCTCGGCCAGCATCTGCTGGCGGAAGCGTTCCTCCTCAGCCTTGCGACGCGCCTCCTCGGCCGCCTTGCGGCGAGCTTCGGCTTCAGCCTTGCGCCTGGCTTCTGCTTCCGCCTTGCGCTTGGCTTCGGCCTGACGTTTGGCTTCCGCTTCGGCCTCCGCCTTACGCTTGGTCTCTTCTTCCGCCTTGCGCTTGGCCTCTTCCTCGGCCTTGCGCTGCGCTTCGGCCTCCGCCTGGCGCTTCGCCTCGGCCGCTGCTTCGGCCTTGCGCTGAGCTTCAGCCTCGGCCTTGCGCTGCTGCTCAGCGCGCCGCTTGGCTTCTTCCTGCGCGCGCGCCTTGTCGCGGGCCTCATCCTGCTTGCGGCGCTCGGCCTCGGCACGTTCGCGAGCTTCGTCGGCGGCCTGCTGGCGACGTTGCTGTTCGGCAATCGCCTTGCGCGCCTGTTCCGCCTCGGCACGTTTCTGAATCTCAGGATCCGGCTTTTCAGGTTCGGGTTCGACCTCCGGTTCTTCAAGCTGCGTCGGCTGCGGCGCTCCGGTGCGGTCGTCAATCAGAACGGCCTCGATCACGGGGAGAGCCTCGACCTTCTTCGACATGAACGGCAGGCCGAAAAACATCAGCAGCAACAGCGCAACATGCAATGCGCCGGCGATCAGCAAGTGTCGCGTGGAGATCATGACGAAAGCGTGATTACCGGGCTCAGTTGCGCGGCTTCGGATCAGGCGCGTCGGTGACGAATCCGATTTTTGACGCACCAGCGGCCTGCAGCAGACCCATGCCGCGCGCCACACTCTCGTAGTCCGCTCGCGCGTCGGCGCGCACCAGAATCATCGTTTCGGGCTTGTTGCGAAGCACCGCGCCTACACGATTCATCACCTCGTCCTCGGCCAGCGCCTGATCCCGGCCTTCACCGACGTCCAGAAAGAATTCACCCTTGCCATTGACGTACAGACTCACCGGCTCGTCGTTCTGCTGGATCGATTCGGCCGTGACCTTGGGCAGCTCCACTTCGATCCCCGGCGTGAGCAAGGGCGCGGTGACCATGAAAATGATCAGCAGCACCAGCATGACGTCGATATAGGGGACCACATTGATCTCATGCGACAGCTTGCGCTTGCGCAGCAGGCTCGGAACGGCGGCGCTCATTTCGCCGAGCCCCCGCCGCGCAGACCGCGCTCGAGGATACCGGTGAGCTCCTCGGCAAAAGTGGCGAAGCGCAAGGTGATGCGTTCAACCTGGGTGCTGAAGGCATTGTAGGCGACCACGGCCGGAATCGCCGCGAACAGGCCGGCGGCGGTGGCGATCAGCGCTTCGGCAATACCCGGCGCGACCATGGCGATCGAAGCCTGCTTGACGTTACCGATGGCGATGAATGCACTCATGATGCCCCAGACGGTGCCGAACAGACCGACGTAGGGGCTGACCGAGCCGATCGTGGCGAGCATTGGCAGACCGGATTCGAGCCGCTCGATTTCGCGGATCTGAGCCACCCGCAGCGAACGCTCGATCGAACTGACCGCGTCGGACGGGTCCACGCCGGGATTCTGGCGCTGGCGCAGGAATTCCTCGTAGCCCGCCTGAAACACCGCGGACATTCCACTTTCCGCCTTGTCGCGCCGCACCGCCTCGTGCAGGTCGTTGAGATTGCCGCCGGACCAGAAGCGTTCTTCGAAACGATCGGCGTTCTTGCGCGTGCGGCTCAGCAGAGCCCGCTTGCCGATGATCATCGCCCACGATAGCACCGATGCGATCAGCAGGACCAGCAACACAAACTTAGCCAGGACCGTGGCCTGCCCAATGAGATAGGGAATGGACAGCTGCGCGTTCAAGACTTCTCTCCTTGTAACAACTCAGGCGGTATCGCCCGTGGCCGGAACGTGTGGGTGTCGACGCACGCGATCTTGACGAGCGCGTCGCAGAGAACCTGCTCAGCGCCAGCACGTTGGATTCTCTGGTTGAAGGCAAGCGTCACACGCCCCATTCCGCCGATCTCGGTGTGGATGTCGAGTTCGTCATCGAGGCGTGCGGGCTTCTGGAAGCGCAACTCCATTCGCGCCACCGTAAAAGCGAAGCCTGCTTTCTCAAGTAGATACTGCTGTGAAAAGCCGAGCGCGCGCAACCACTCAGTGCGTCCGCGTTCGAACCAGCGCAGATAATTGGCGTGATAGACCACGCCGCTCAGATCGGTGTCTTCGTAGTACACGCGGACACGCCACGTCGACGGAATCACGTCCACTTCCCCTTTTTCTGATCGCGTGAGCGTGGTGAAGCAAAGGCTGTTCCGTGACGAACCGGCAATGGCGGCGCAGTATAGATTCGCTCTCTGACTGATGGCTGAATGCCAACGCGAAACTGTCGTGATTTCTGAAACAAGATGTCAGACTTCCGGTGGAAACAGTTCCGACGGCACCGGAGTCCTCGGCTTGAGCCCGAAATGGGTATAGGCGATGGAGCCGGCAATGCGTCCGCGTGGTGTTCGCATGAGGTAACCCTGCTGGATCAGGAAGGGTTCGATCACGTCCTCGACCGTGTCCCGCGACTCGCCGATCGCGGCGGCCAATGAATCGACGCCGGCCGGACCGCCCTCGAAGCGCTCGATCAGCGTCATCAGCAGCTTGCGGTCCATGACGTCGAAGCCGTGGGAATCGACGTCGAGCATGTCCATCGCATCATGCGCCACCGGTGCCGTGATGTCGCCATCCGCGCGCACCTGCGCGAAATCCCGGACGCGGCGCAGCAGGCGATTGGCGATCCGCGGCGTGCCCCGTGCACGACGCGCGATTTCCAATGCGCCCGCTGCGTCGATCGGAACATCCAGGATGCCGCCGGAACGGCGGACGATGGAGGTGAGATCTTCGATCGAATAGAACTGCAGGCGCTGGACGATGCCGAAACGGTCGCGCAGCGGGCTGGTGAGGCTGCCGGCACGCGTAGTGGCTCCCACCAGCGTGAAGGACGGCAGATCGAGCCGGATCGAACGCGCCGCCGGTCCCTCCCCGATCATGATGTCGAGCTGGCAGTCCTCCATCGCCGGATACAGCACTTCCTCGATGACCGGGCTCAATCGGTGGATTTCGTCGACGAACAAGACGTCGCGCGGTTCGAGATTGGTCAACAGCGCGGCGAGATCACCGGGACGCTCCAGAACCGGGCCGGAGGTCTGGCGCAGATTGACGCCGAGTTCCTCCGCCAGGATGTGTGCGAGCGTGGTCTTGCCGAGGCCTGGTGGGCCGTAGATCAGCACATGATCCAGCGCCTCGTTACGACGACGCGCAGCCTCCACGAAAATCTGCATCTGTTCGCGGACCACCGGCTGACCGACATAGTCCGCCAGCCGTTTGGGGCGGATCTGATGCTCGATGCCGGCCTCGTCTCCGGCGGCGTTCGGCGAGATGAAGCGGTCTTCGCTCATCGGACCGCGCGCTTGAGCGCTTCGCGAATGATCTGTTCAGCCGTCATGTCGTCCTTGTACACCGAATCGGTGAGTTTCTGCGCCTCCGGCACGCGGTAACCCAAGGCCAACAATGCACCGCGAGCCTCCTGCAGCGGCGAAGCGTAGGAGCCGGCCGCCGCCGAATCCGCGGCGGTGCCGCCCGCCGCGTCGCGATCACGCATTTCCACCAGCAGACGTTCACCGGTCTTCTTGCCGATACCGGGGACTTTCACGAGCTTGGCGGCATCGCCGGCATGCACACAGTTCCAGAATTCGTCGACGCTGATGCCTGACAGAATCGCCAGGCCGATTTTCGGGCCCACGCCCGAAATCCGGATCAACTGCCGAAACAGACTCTTCTCGTTCTCGCTGCCGAAACCGTAGAGCAGTTGGGCATCCTCGCGCACCACGAAATGCGTGTGCAGGCTGACACGTTCGCCGACCGGCGGCAATTTGAAGAACGTGGACATCGGCGCTTCCAACTCGTAGCCGATGCCGCCCACATCGATCAGCAATGACGGCGGCTGCTTGGCGGCCAGTACGCCGGTAATTCGCCCGATCATCGACGCCTCCATCGCAAGGCCGGCGAATCCACCGGCATGTGTTTCTGTGTGGCACTGACGTGGGCATGACACAGAGCCACCGCAAGCGCGTCCGACGCATCCTCCGCCGGCGACTCGTCGAGGTTCAGCAACACACGAACCATATGCTGAACCTGAACCTTCTCCGCGCGACCACGGCCCACGATCGCACGCTTGATCTCGGCCGGCGCGTACTCGGACACTTCCAGCCCCTGCATGCCGAGCGCGCAGACCGCGGCGCCGCGCGCCTGTCCCAGCGTCAGCGCGGACTGCACGTTGCGGTTGACGAAGACCTGCTCGACGGCGGCCTGATCCGGTTGGTGTTCGAGCAGCAATGCGGAGAGTTCACGAAAGATCAGAGTCAGACGTCGCGGCAGCGGGCCATCGCCGCAGCGAATCACCCCATGCGCCAAATGCCGTGTCCGCGGACCGTCGGTCAGGATCAGACCGTAGCCGGTCAGGCGCGATCCGGGATCGATTCCGAGTATCCGCGCCATCGAGCGCGGGGCTCAGGCCGCGTCGAGCAAGCTGTCCGGCAGCTGCGCGTTGCTGTAGACCTCCTGCACGTCGTCAAGCTCTTCGAGGCGGTCGAGCAATTTCATCAAAGTTTCAGCGTTCTCGCCTTCGCCGACTTCGATCATCGTCGCCGGCCGCATCGTCACGTCCGCTTGCTGGGGCTCCATTCCGGCCGCCTGCAAGGCGTTCTTGACCGCTTCGAACTGTTCGGGCTGGCTCAGCACCTCGGTCCAGCCACCTTCGCTGAGCACGTCCTCGGCACCGGCTTCGATGGCCAGCTCCAGAATCTGCTCCTCGACTTCGGGACGCGCTGCGGTCTCGAAACCGATCACCCCGAGCTTGCTGAATAGGTAGGCCACGGAGCCGTCCGATCCCAGATTCCCGCCGAACTTGTTGAAGGCGTGGCGGACTTCGGCCACGGTGCGGGTCCGGTTGTCGGTCATGCAGTCGACCATGATGGCGACACCGCCCGGACCGTAGCCCTCGTAGCGAATTTCCTCGAGCTGGTCGGCGCCCGCTTCGCCACTGCCGCGCTTGATGGCGCGTTCGATGGTGTCCTTGGTCATGTTGGCGGCCAGCGCCTTGTCCAGTGCCAGACGCAGGCGTGGATTGGTGCCCGCATCGCCACCGCCGGCACGCGCGGCGACCGTGATTTCACGAATCAACTTGGTGAAAATCTTACCGCGCTTCTTGTCCTGGGCGTTCTTGCGGTGCTGAATGTTCGCCCATTTGCTGTGGCCGGCCATGCAATCTACGATCCGATTGAGTACGTAATTTGAGAAGGTTCTGGGCCGGTCCGGAACCGCCCGATTGTTGGCGCATTCTAACAAGAAGCGGCCCGCCGACGTGGTGGACGCTGCGCCTCCGGGACGGATCGGCGACGCCCGAAAACGAGACGGGCGGGTGCGCAAGCACGCACCCACCCGTCCACTTCGGGACCGCGTCGTAGCCTGCGCCTTAAAACTCCAGCCGCAAACCGGCGATGATGCTGTCGTCCACCTTGTCTTCGCCGGCGTCGTCGAGTTCGAAGCGAATCTCGCGATAGCCGACGAACAGGGCGGCGTCACGAATCACTTCATAGTCGATCATCACGCCGAACTCGGTGTTCTGGTCGAAGTCGCCAAAGCTGATGATTTTTGGGGCATACCAACCATAGGCGGTGAGGCCGAGGCGGTTGAAGTTCGGAACACGAATCTCGACCTTGCCGCCGAGATCGATCGCACCGCCGGAACCGCCGTCGAAATCGGCGGCGACCGCGCGCACCCCGAGGCCGGCGTTGACATCCGCGTTCCGGGCGCCGGCGTCGCCGGTCACGAGCAGGCCGGCGTGCGCCTGCTTGAGTCCGACATCACGATCGTCGCTGTAGAGAAAGCCGAGGTCATAGGCGGCGTTGGCACGCCCACTGCGCAGCGGACCGCCGAGGGCTGCGCTGACACTGTCGCTGCCCAAGGAAAGGTCCAGGGTTTCGGCTGCAGCCATGCCGGGAACGAACATCAAGCACGCCGCGCTCAGGGCAAGCGAGACAATCCGGGCTTGGGCTGCGAATGTCACTGTCGAAGCTTTGGAGTACATAGGCATCACTTTTTCTTGTTGATGCCGTGGATCGCGCGTCCGTCGACGGTGAGCACGGCTTCGTGAAAGGTTTCGGCCAAGGTCGGATGCGCGTGCATCGTCAGCGCCACGTCTTCGGTGGTCGCCGCGTATTCGAGCGCCAGCACCGACTCGGCGATCATCTCCGACACATACGGTCCGACCATGTGCACGCCGAGTATGCGATCGGTCTTCACATCCGAAATCACCTTGACGAAACCCACGGCCTGTTCGAGCGCCTTGGCGCGGCCACTGGCCGCAAAGCTGCTGACGCCGGTCTTGATCTCAAAACCTTCTTCCTTGGCCTGCTTCTCGCTCTTGCCAACCCAGGCGACTTCAGGGGTGGTGTAGATGACCGACGGCACCGCATTGTAGTTCACCGTCGCCGCGTGACCGGCCAGACGCTCGGCCAGCACCACGCCTTCCTCGATACCCTTGTGCGCGAGCATCGCGCCACCGATGACGTCGCCGACCGCGTAAACACCATCGACGCTGGTCTTGTAGTTGGAATCGACCTCGACGAAACCGCGATCGGTAAGCTTCACGCCCAGTTCCTGAGCGCCGAGCTTGTCGGTGAACGGGCGACGTCCCACCGCAACGATCAGCTTGTCGAACTGCATGGTTTCGGTCTTGCCGTCGAGCTCGTATTCCACCGCCACGCCTTTCTTGTCGGCCTTGGCCGAGGCGACCTTGGCACCGAGCTTGATGTCCAGGCCCTGCTTCTTGTAGTGCTTGAGCGCTTCCTTGGCGACCTGCTCATCAACCATCGGCAGGAAGTTCGGCAGCGCTTCGAGGATCGTGACCTCGGCGCCCAGACGCGACCACACGCTGCCGAGTTCCACACCGATCACACCGGCGCCGATCACGCCCAGCTTGCCGGGAACCGCATCGAACTCGAGCGCGCCCCAGGAATCGACGATCTTGTCGTTGTCGAAGGCCGCGATCTTCTTGAGTTCCACGGGCGCCGAACCGGTGGCGATGACCACGTTCTTCGCCGTCAGCGTTTCGGTCTTGCCGTCATGCGCGGTGAATTCGACCTTGCCGTCACCGAGCATCTTGCCCCAGCCTTCGTAGCCGACCACGCCGGCGCCCTTGAACAACATCTTGATGCCGCTGGTCAGCGAGCGCGAGACGGTGGTCTTGCGCTTCTGCATCTGTGCCAGGTCGAGCTTCGCGCCTTCCACCGTGATGCCGTGCGCCGCGAATTCATGCTGGGCGCGGTGGTACAGCTCCGAGGATTCGAGCAGCGCCTTGGACGGAATACAGCCGGCGTTGAGGCAGGTGCCCCCGAACGCCGGCGATCCGTCATGGTTCAGCCAGGCGTCGACACAGGCGACTTTCATGCCGAGCTGTCCGGCACGAATGGCGCAGGGGTATCCGGCGGGGCCACCGCCGATGACGATCAGATCGTAGGTCTCGCTCATGGTCGAGTCATTTTCCTGAGGGGCGGCGCAGACGCCGCCGGTGAATGGGGGACGGCTCGAATACGACCCGTTTCGCCGACAGTCACCGGTGCGAGGCGCGCTGCCCGCACTTCACTGCACCGATGTTTCTGTCGACTTGCGGCGTTCATACCTGAAGCAGCAAACGGCCCGGATCTTCCAGAAGTTCCTTGATCGTACGCAGGAACAGCACTGCTTCGCGGCCATCGATGATGCGATGGTCGTAGCTCAGTGCCAGATACATCATCGGGCGCACCACGATCTCGCCGTCGACGACCATCGGTCGCTGTTGGATGCCATGCATGCCCAGAATCGCGCTCTGCGGCGGATTCAGAATCGGCGTCGACAGCAGGGAACCGAACACGCCGCCATTGGTGATCGAGAACGTGCCGCCGGTCAGATCCTCCATCGTCAGCTTGTTGTCCTTGGCGCGCTGGCCGTATTCGCCGATCGCGGTTTCAACCTCAGCGAAGGACAAGGCGTCCGCGTCACGAAGAATCGGAACCACCAGACCCCGCGGCGAGGACACGGCGATGCCGATGTCATAGTAGCCGTGGTAGACCACGTCGGTGCCGTCGATCGAGGCGTTGACCAGCGGAAAGCGCTTGAGCGCCTCGATCGTCGCCTTGACGAAGAAGGACATGAATCCGAGCTTCACGCCATGCGATTTCTCGAACTCACCCTTGAACTTGGCACGCAGTTCGGAGACGCCCTGAAGATCGACCTCGTTGAAGGTCGTCAGCATCGCCGCAGTCTGCTGGGCCTGGACCAGGCGTTCGGCAATACGCTGACGGATGCGCGTCATCGGCACGCGCTGCTCTTCACGCCCGCCGCTGGCGGCCGGTTTGCTCACGCTGGGCGTCGACGGCTTGGGGGCTTCGGCCTTGGCAGGCCTGGCGCCCGATTCGAGATAGCTTTCGACATCGCCCTTGGTCAGACGGCCGCCCTTGCCACTGCCTTCGATCTGATCGGCGGACAGGCCATGTTCTGCCAGCATCTTGCGGACCGCCGGGCTCTGAGACTCATCCGCTTCGGTTTCAGGGGCCGCGGTCTTCGGGGCCGGCTCGGGGGCGGGCTCTGATTTCGGCTCGGCGCTGGCGGCCGGCTTCTCCTCGGCACCGCCACCCTCGCCTTCGGCCAGAATCGCGATGATGTCGCCTGCCTTGACCGTGGCGCCGGCCTCGATCCGGATTTCCTTGAGCACGCCGTCCGCGACAGCGGGAACTTCCAGCATGACCTTGTCGGTCTCGAGATCGACAAGGTTGTCATCGCGACGAACCTTGTCTCCAGCCTTCTTGTGCCAGGTGGCGACAGTCGCCTCGCTGACGGATTCAGGGAGGTTAGGGACTTTAACCTCTGTGCTCATTTCTATTCCTTGTCAATTGGTTGTGTAACGCGCTCAAAGCTACTGTGACTTATCCGCCCTTCAACACTTCGCCACCATAGAGTCCGGCCTCGACCACGGCCGCCTGCTCGGCGTTGTGCACGCGCAGATACCCGGAGGCGGTGCTCGCCGAGCCCTTGCGGGTGGCGTACTTCATTCGGTGCCGATCACCCAGCGGCACCTGCATGCGGTGCTTGATCTGATACCAGGCTCCCTGATTCTCGGGTTCTTCCTGACACCACACGATCTCCTCGGCATTCGGATATTTGGCGATCTGCTCGGCATAGGCCTGGCGCGGGAACGGGTAGATCTGTTCGATGCGGACGATCGCCACGTCGTCGGACTTGTTCTCAGCACGCTTCTGGTACAGGTCGTAGTAGACCTTGCCGCTGCAGAACACGACGCGCTTGACCTTGTCGGCATCCAGATCGCCGACTTCCGGGATCACCGTCTTGAAGCTGCCGCTGGTGATGTCCTCCAGCGCGGACACCGAAAGCTTGTGGCGCAGCAGCGACTTCGGCGTCATCACGATCAGCGGCATGCGCAGACTGCGCTTCATCTGACGTCGGATCATGTGAAAGAACTGCGCGGGCGTGGACGGCACGCAGACCTGCATGTTGTCCCCGGCGCAGAGTTGCAGATAGCGTTCCAGTCGACCGGATGAATGTTCCGGGCCCTGGCCTTCGTAGCCGTGCGGGAGAAACATGACCAGGCCGCAGAGGCGACCCCACTTCGCGTAGCCGGACGCGATGAACTGGTCGACCACGACTTGAGCGCCGTTGCCGAAATCACCGAACTGCGCTTCCCAGATCACCAGGCTGTCCGGATCCGTGGTGCTGAAGCCGTACTCGAAGCCGAGCACACCTTCTTCCGACAGCAGCGTGTCATTGACGACGAAGGCGCTCTTCTCGGGTACCAGATGGCGCAGCGGCGTGATGCTCTGACCGGTCTTGCTGTCATGCACCGTGGTATGACGATGAAAGAAGGTGCCGCGCCGCGAGTCCTGGCCACACAGACGCACCGAGAAACCCTCATTGACCAGCAGCGCGTAGGCGGTGTTCTCCGCAAAGCCCCAGTCCATCGGCTGCTCACCGGCGGCCATCTTGGCGCGATCGCTCCAGATCTTGGCCACGCGCGGGTGCAGTTCGAAACCTTCGGGCAGGGTCAGCAGCTTGTCCCAGAGCGAACGGATGGTTTCGAGGCTGCCGGCGGTCTCGGCCGGCGTCTCCCAGGTGCCCTGGAGGTAGTTGCTCCAGTTCACGGTGTACTTGTTGCCAACCAGGCCCAGTGTGGTCCGCGCGATGTTCTCGCCCTTGTCGAGGCCGTCGCGGTAGGCCTGAACCATGGCGTCGCCGTCGTCGGCCGTGATCGTGCCTTCCTCGACGAGCTTCTTCGCATACAGCGTCATCGTGGTGGGCTGCTTGCGGATCGCGTTGTACATCAGCGGCTGCGTCACCGCCGGCTCGTCGGCCTCGTTGTGGCCATGGCGCCGGTAGCAGCACAGATCGATGAGCACGTCCTTGTTGAATTCGTTGCGGAATTCCATCGCCAGCCGCGTGACGAACACCACGGCTTCGGGATCGTCTCCGTTGACATGGAACACCGGCGCCTCAAGCATCTTGGCGAGATCGGTGCAATAACGTGAGGTTCTCGATTCGTGGCCGTCACGGGCCTCGATCGGATTCGGCGTGGTGAAGCCGATCTGATTGTTGACGATGATGTGCACCGTGCCGCCGGTGGAGTAGCCCTTGGCGTGCGACAGCTGCATCGTCTCCATGACCACACCCTGTCCGGCAAATGCCGCGTCACCGTGAATCAGCAGCGGCACCACGCGCTCGCCGCGCTCGTCGTTGCGCCGGATCTGACGCGCTTTGACCGAACCTTCGACGACCGGATTCACGATCTCGAGATGCGAGGGATTGAACGCGAGAACCAGATGCAGGCGCTTGCCGAGAATTTCCACGTCGGTCGAGAAGCCCATGTGGTACTTCACGTCGCCGGCCTTCTTCAGATCCTCGGCCTTGTACTTGCCTTCGAACTCCGCGAACAGGTCCTTCGGCGACTTGCCGAGGATGTTGACCAGCACATTGAGACGGCCGCGATGAGCCATGCCGATGACGATGTCCTCGACGTCGCGCTCGGCGCAGACGCGCATGATCTCGTCCATCGCCGGAATCAGCGAATCGCCACCTTCCAGCGAGAATCGCTTCTGCCCGACATACTTGGTATGCAGGTAGCGTTCGATGCCTTCTGCGGCGACCAGTTGCTTGAGCAGGTCCCGCTTGCGCTCGACGCTCGGCCGCTGCTGAAATGCGTTGCCTTCCAGGTGCTTCTGAATCCACCGCTTCTCGGTGGTTTCCGTGATGTACATGTATTCCGCGCCGATCGTGTCGGTATACACCGACTTGACGATGCGGATGATCTCCCGCAGCGGCAACTGATCGGCTGCGGCCAGGGTTCCGGTATTGAACACCGTGTCCATGTCGGCTTCGGTGAGGCCGTGGAACGCCGGATCGAGATCGGGAATGCTCGGCAACGCAGCAATGCCCAGCGGATCCAGTCGGGCGGCCTGATGACCGCGCATGCGGTAGTAGTTGATCAGGCGAAGGACCGCGCCCTGCTTTTCGAAGGCCTCGGCCGAGGCGCCACCAACCTCGGCGATGTGCGAGCCCGGCCGGCGATCGCGCGCCAAGCGCTCGAACTTGGCGACAATTTCGCTGTGCGGCTGTTCCGCGACAAGCTCCCCGCCCTGAATCCCGCGAAAATACGCGCGCCAGTGCGGCTCCACCGAGCCCGGATCTTCAAGGTATTGCTCGTAATACCCCTCGACATAGGCAGCATTCCCGCCGCTGATCGAGGATGTATCGACGAAGGTTTGATATTTGCTGCCACTCATGGGCTGTCAGGTCCTTGACTCCGTCATCGCTGGAGTCGTTCGTTACTGGCCGGAGGCTTGCGCCGGCGGGGTGTCGAGTTTCGAGGCTACGTCTTTCAGGTAGCTCCTGAAATCGTCCGCCAGTTCCGGGTGCTTCAAGGCATATTCGACGTTGGCCTTGAGATAGCCGAGCTTGCTGCCGCAGTCATAGCGCGTACCTTCGAATTCGTAGGCCAGCACCGTCTGCTCCTGGATCATCATGCTGATCGCGTCGGTCAACTGAATCTCGCCGCCGGCGCCGCGCGGGGTGCGCTCCAGCAGCTTGAAGATGCGCGGCGTGAGAATGTACCGCCCGACCACGCCCAGGTTCGACGGCGCGTCTTCGGGTTTCGGCTTTTCGACGATGCGACGAATCTCGCCCAGACCCGGCCCGACCGGCTGCACGTCGACCACGCCGTAGGCGCTGATTTCTTCCTTGGGCACGCGCTGCGTGGCGATCACGCTGGTGCCGTATTCCTGATAGACCCGCTGCATCTGCGCCAGGCAGGGGCGCAGGCGACCGTCGATCAGGTCGTCAGCAAGAATCACCGAGAAATCCTCGTCGCCGACAGCCGGCCATGCGCACAGCACGGCATGGCCCAATCCCAGGGCCTCGGCCTGACGGATGAAGATGCAGGTAATGCCGGGTGGCAGGATTTCGTGAACCACCTCAAGCAGCTTGGTCTTGCCGCGATTCTCCAACTCCGTTTCGAGTTCGTAGGCCTTGTCGAAGTGATCCATGATGGAGTTCTTCGAACGACCGGTGATGAACACGAGTTCTTCGGCACCGGCGCTGATCGCTTCCTGGACGGCGTACTGGATCAGCGGCTTGTCCACCACCGGAAGCATTTCCTTGGCGCTGGCCTTGGTGGCCGGCAGAAAGCGTGTGCCAAGTCCTGCAACGGGAAATACCGCCTTGCGTATGCGCATCGAGTCGTCCTCTAAGGGTTAGTGGGCGAAGAAGTGAAATCGCGATAATTCAGCACGATAGTCTAACGCAGCCCCGCTTGAAGATGGCCGAGCACATGAACCTCGCCCGCATTCCGTCCCAACAGGCCGTACTCGATCCCGGCCTCGCCTTCGGCCCATTTCAGCGTGGCTTTGCCTGGCAGAAAGATCGGCCGCTTGAATTCGATGTCCACGCTGCGGGTGGCCTGCGCGCAGGCGCGTTCAAGCTCGGCGCAGCACCGTGCCTGCGTCCACATTCCGTGTGCGATGGCACGTTTGAAGCCGAACAGTTTGGCGCTGAGCGCATGCAGGTGGATCGGGTTGTAGTCGCCGGCGACTTTCGCATAGCGACGGCCGGTGTCTTCGGCGATGTCGATCGTCAATGCGTTCTGGCTTTCAACCAGACTTGCCGGCGCACCCGGCGGTTTGCGGAAGCCGCCTCCGTTCTTTTCCTTGATGCGGTGCAGGATCGTCATGGTCGAACGCCAGACCGGCGCTTCGTCGTCCTTGCCGCGACATTCCGTATTGACGTCAATCTCCAGCCCCATCTTGACGCGGCGCAGCTGCCCCACGTCAACCGAGAAACCGAGCGTTTCAAGGGCCTCGATCGGACGCAATTGCTCAATCGAGTTGCGCAGATGCACCATGCCCAGCAAGGGAATCGGGAAACCCTTGCGATTCATCACCTGCAGATGAATCGGCGCAACCAGCACCTGCGGATAGCTGACCGGCAAGTGGGAGGTGGAGTCGAAACCGCAGACCGTCCGGTAGGCTGCCAAGGCGCGTGGATTCACGGAGACCCCGTCGATCCGCGTCGCGAGATCGGGCACCGGGGTGGACTCGTCGGGACGTCGGCGCACGGTCGTGAGCGCGGCGATCATCGCGGGAGCGACGGCCGGCATCGTCTGAAGCTGAGTGGTCATTGCGAAAACTCGCGAAGGATTGGAAATCGTGGATTCCGCTATTGCAGCACTTGGTCGATGACCAGGTCAACGCGATCGCCCGAAGATGAGGCATCGATCGTTTTTTGCGCCTGCAGATCACCCGGCCCCGGGATCGCGTCACCGTCTTCGGAGAGGCGCGCGGTCAGCACCCAGCGATCGAATTGCGAAAGACGCGCCGACGGGATCATCGCCATCGAATCATCGAGCCGCACCTCGACCGGCCAGTGATCGACGGCCAGACGTTGCACCGCCAGGGGCATCGGCGGCCCCGACTCGGCCTTGGCGAACACGAACAGCTTCATGCCCTGCGCGCGCTCGCGCAATTCCGGCGACAGTTCGATCCGCAGATTGACACCGACCGTTTCGGCCGGGTTCGGCCGCGCGCCATCCGCCCGGGCGGAGGCCGTTGAATTCACCGGCTCGTCCGGCGACAGGGGGGCGGCTTGTTCATCACGAGCTTCGACCTGGGCCAGCCGCTGACGCAGCGATTCGCGTACGTCATCGGGCAGCTCGGGCTGCGCCAGCAGACGCCGCCAGTACACGGCAGCGTTGTCGTTGTCGCCGGCCTGCAAGGCGGCCAGGCCGGCATAGAACAAGGCCTTGCCCTGCTCGGGTGCGATGTCCAGCGCCTGGTCCAGCAGCATGCGCGGGCGGCCACTCCAGGCATTCCCGTTCGACAGCGCGACGGCTTCAGCCTCATCGGTCAGCCAGTCGGCCGACTGCTTGTTCGAAAGGCGGTTGGCCTGCGCAAACGCCTGCGCGGACGCGGCGTAGCGCTGCATCGTCCCATAGCTGCGCCCCAGCAGAGCATAGCCTTCCGCGTCCGGAGACTGCTGCATGCGCGTGGCCAGGCTTGCCACCAGATCGTCGATCTGCTGTGGAGACGCCGCAACCTCCGGTCCGCCGCCGACCTCCAGCCCGATCGAGCGCCATTGTCCGCCCAGGGCGTAACCACCCAAGCCCAGCGCCGGAAGCAGCACGAGCACCAGCCAGGCCGGCCCCAGGCCGCCGCGGTCCTGAGCAGCCTTTGCCGCAGGTTCGGGCGAAGGGGCGGCCGGCGATTCGGCGTCGTCAAGCAGCCGCCGCCCGAGTTCGGCCTTGGCATTGTCGAATTCATCGGCCGCAAGCGTTCCCGAGGCATGCTCCAGCTCCAGCTCGGACAGGCGTTGCCGGTACATCGCGATATTGGCGCCAGCGCGATCGACACCGGCGTCCTCCGGTGCCGGGCGCCACCACGGCCGCGTGACCACGGCGGCGGTGGCAAACGCCAGAAACGTCAGTAACAACCAGATCACGGATTCTCTCTTTCCAGAAGTCGACGCAGACGCTCCTGATCCGGAGCCGAGGGTTCGCTTTTGGCGGTACGTCGCCCGCTTCGCCAGGCGATGAATGCCGCCAGCAGCAGAATCAGGAACGGCCCGACCCAAAGCACAATCGTCTTGCGTTCCAGCGGCGGCTTGTACAGGACGAAGTCGCCGTAGCGATCCGACATGTAGTCCAGAATCTCCTGGTCGCTACGACCGGCCTCGATCTGCGTCCGGACCTGTTCGCGAAGGTCGTTGGCGAGATCCGCGTTGGATTCGGCAATGCTCTGGTTCTGGCAGACCAGACAGCGCAACTGATGCACCAGCGATTGGTAGCGCGCTTGCTGTTCCGGGTCCAAAGCCCAGGCCGAGCTCATCGCGCCCATCCAGAGCCCCGCAATCATCGCGGCGGAAAGGCCCATGCGGGTCATGGGCGGACCCCCAGGCGGGGCGCCACTTCGGTCTGCCAGTCGTGCACGGTCATGGGTCCGATCTGTTTGTAGACGATGCTGCCAGCAGCGTCGATCACGAAGGTTTCCGGAACGCCGTAGACGCCCCAGTCGAGTCCGGCGACCCCTTCGACATCCTGAGCAATCTCGCTGAACGGGTTGCCGTGGCGCGCCAGCCAGCGCTGCGCATCCGCGCGCGAATCCTTGTAGTTGATGCCGACGATGTTCACGTCACTTCTCGCTGAGAGTTGCATCATCAGCGGATGTTCTTCCAGGCAGGGGCGACACCAGCTCGCCCAGTAGTTGATGAGCAACGGACGTCCGCGCAGCGCCGCATCGTCGATCGTCCGCGAACCGTCGAGGCTGGGGAGCGAGAACGCCGGCATCGGCTTGCCGACCAGCGGCGAAGGCACCTTGCGCGGATCAAGCTCCAGACCCACGGCGAGAAAGCCCACCAGGACCAAGACCAGCGCGATCGGTATGAGATATCTCATCGGGGCTTATGCACGCGCTCCGGCGAGCGCTGCCACGGCCTTGCGCTGTGCCGCGCTGACCGTGCGATAGCGACGGTCCGCAATCGCCAGCAGCCCCCCAATCGCCATCAGACTGGCGCCGCCCCAGACCAGCCGCATCATCGGCTTGTAGTAGAGGCGCAAGGCCCACTCGCCGCTGGGATCGTCGGTCAGAGGCTCGCCCAGAGAAGCGTACAGATCGCGAATCGGGCTGTGATCGACATCGGCATCGGTCATTACATTGCGCTGGACGCGGTACAGGCGCTTTTCCGGATGCAGGACCGCGATCTCGCGATCATTGCGCGAGATCCGGATGGTGCCGGTATCGGCGACATAGTTCGGTCCCTGCGACTCGACCACGCCATCGAAGCGGAACCGATAGCCGGACAGCTCGGTTTCCTCACCGGGGCCGAGACGCACGTCACGCTCCAGACTGTAGCTCGACACGATCGTCACGCCGAGCACAAAAACGCCAAGCCCGACATGCGCCAGGCTCATCCCCCATATGGCGGGCGTGATACTGGAAATGCCGTGACCGCTGCGTGCGCGCCGCCAGATTTCATGGACCGCGCCGAGCATCGCCCATACGGCCAGGCCGGTGCCCAGGCAGGCGCCGAGACTGGCGCGGTCATAGACGGCCCAGGGCAGCAAGGCGCCTACCACCAGCGCCGCCACCGCGATACCCCGCAAGCGCCGCACACTTTCGCGCCAATCCCCGCGCTTCCATGGCACCACCGCAGCCAGCCCCACCAGGAACGCGAGTGGCAAGGTCAACGGCGCAAACACCGCATTGAAATAGGGCGGACCGACCGAAACCTTGCCCGCGTTGAGCGCATCGGCGAACAGCGGATACAGCGTACCGATAAAGACTGCGGCGGCGGCGGCGGTCAGAAACACGTTGTTGAGCAGCAGAAATCCCTCGCGCGAATACATGCGCATCGGCGCGTCCGTGGTCAGCTTCGGTGCCCGCCAGGCATACAGCAGCAGGGCGCTGCCGATCAGCAGCGTCATGAAACCCAGGATGAACACGCCGCGAGCCGGATCGCTGGCGAAGGCGTGAACCGACACCAGTACGCCGGAACGGACCAGGAAGGTACCGAGCAATGACAGCGCGAAGGCCAGGATCGCCAGCAGCACGGTCCAGCTCTTGAACAGGCCGCGCTTCTCGGTGACCGCCAGCGAATGGATCAAGGCCGTTCCGACCAGCCATGGCATGAACGAGGCATTCTCCACCGGATCCCAGAACCACCAGCCGCCCCAGCCCAGCTCGTGATAGGCCCACCACGAGCCCAGCGTGATCCCGATGGTCAGGCACAGCCAGGCGGCAGTGGTCCACGGACGCGTCCAACGCGCCCAGGCAGTGTCGAGCCGTCCGGTGACCAAGGCGGCGATGGCGAATGCAAACGCCACCGAGAATCCGACATAGCCGAGATAAAGCATCGGCGGGTGGAAGACCAATCCGGGGTCCTGCAGCAGCGGGTTGAGGTCCCTGCCCTCGACCGCCGCCGGAAACAGGCGTTCGAACGGGTTCGAAGTGAACAGGATGAACAGCATGAACGCGGTGCTCACGGCACCGAGTGTCGCCAGGACGATCGCCGCGACATCCGCCGGCAGGCGATGGTGGTAGCGCGCCACAGCAAGCGTCCAGCCCGACAGCATCAGCATCCACAGCATCAGGGAGCCTTCGTGCGCGCCCCACACGGCGGCAAGCCGATACATCAACGGAAGCTCGGAATGGGAGTTCTGCGCGACGTAGACCACGCTGAAGTCATTGGCATAGAACGCCCAGCTCAGACACAGGTAAGACAGCAGAACCAGGGCGAACTGCGCATGCGCTGCCGAAGTGGCGGAGGCGATCGCGCGACGATCGCCGCGAATCAGGCCGTAGCTTGGCAACAGGGCCTGAACCAGCGCCACGATCAAGGCGAAGATCAGGGCGCCATGCCCCAGTTCGGGAATCACGAACGCCCCCCCATCACGGGCCCGCTCGCGGCGGTAACCGGCTTGAACGGCGCGCAGGAATGACCAGTCTCGGTTTTCAGGGATTCGGCGAGATCCGGCGGCATGTAGTTTTCGTCGTGCTTGGCGAGCACCTGCGCTGCGACAAAATGCCCGTCCGCGCCCAGCTTTCCGGTGGTGACCACGCCCTGCCCTTCACGAAACAGATCCGGAAGTATGCCTTCGTAGCTGACCGGAATCTGGTGGCTGCAGTCCGCCAGCGTGAACAGCACCTGTAATCCTTCGTCGCCACGCTTGACACTGCCGGTTTCCACCAGACCACCCAAACGTATCGTCGCGCCCTCGGGGACGCTGCCCTCGGCAAGATCGCTGGGCGTGTAGAAGTACATCATGTTGGCGCGGAACGCGCTGAAAGCCAGCGTCGCGGCGATCGCCACCCCGGCGACCAGCGCCGCGATCCACACCATGCGTTGTTGTCGTCGCGTCATTGCTCCTCAGCCTCCTCGTTCAGCTCGCGAATGATGCGGCGCCGCCGCGCACCGGGCGTCAGCAGGTTCCAGACAAACACCAAAGCGGTGATCCCGAAACTGCCCCACACGTACAGCGCATAACCGCCCATCGCCCAGAATCCAGCGTCGCCCTCAGTCACCGGACATCTCCGGCAAGGACACGAAGCGCTCGCGAACCCAGCGCGTGCCACGTTCCCGCCACAACAGTTCGGCCTGGATACGACGCAGTATCGTCCACCCGAAAAACAACATGAATCCCAGTGTCATGGACAACAGCGGCCAGGCCATGTTCGCCGAAATCGACGGCTTGCCGATTTTCGACACCGTCGAGCCCTGATGCAGGCTGTTCCACCACTCCACGGAATAGTGGACGATCGGCACATTGATCACGCCGACGATCGCCAGCAGCCCGGCTGCGCGGGCCGCCGCGCGCGAATCGGCGACCGCCTGCTGCAGCCCGATCACGCCGAGATATAAAAACAGGAGCACGAGTTCGGATGTGAGACGCGCATCCCAGGCCCAGTATGCGCCCCACATCGGCTTGCCCCAGAGCATTCCGGTCATCAGGGCCAGAGCGGTGAAACTGGCGCCCACCGGCGCGATCGCGACCACCGCGCATTCGGCGATCTTCATCCGCCAGATCACGGCGACGATCGCCGCCAGCGCCATTGCGGTATATCCGAACAACGACAGCCAGGCGGCCGGCACATGCACATAAATGATGCGGAAGGCGTCACCCTGCTGGTAATCCGCCGGCGCCAGCCACAGGCCGCCGACCACCCCGTACAACAGCAAGGGGATCGCGGCCGCGAGTACCCACGGCGACAGTCGTTCCGCGAGCGCGAAAAAGCTCGGCGGCGATGCAAGGCGATGGAACCAGACCCAGTTCATTCGTAGGCGTTACGTAGCGCGGCGGCCGCAGCGAGCGGCAACACACAGATCGAAAGCATCAGGATTGCAGCAAGAAAGTATAACGAAGCGTCGATCGGAAGGCCGCTTTGCGCGACCCGCACCGCGCCGGCGCCAAATATCAGCACCGGTACCGCCAGGGGCAGGATCAGAATCGGCAGCAGGATGCCGGCGCGCGGCAGGGCCACCGTCGCCGCCGCACCAAAGCCACAGATCAGGGCCAGGCTCGGCGAACCCAGCAACAAGCCCAGGAACAAGGCCCAGCTCGCGTCATGCGAAAGCTGAAAGGCCCCGGCGATCAGCGGCGAAATCAGGACCAAGGGCAGCCCACTGACCAGCCAGTGCGCAGCCAGTTTGAATCCGACGGCCACCGCCAGCGGCGCCGGCGCCAGCACCAGTTGCTCCAGCGTGCCGTCGTCGAGATCGTCGCGGAACAGTCGGTCGCCGCCAAGCAGCAGCGCCAACAATGCGGCGACCCACAGCACCGTGGAGCCAAACTGACGCAGCATCGGACTGCCTGGATCGGCTCCCAGCGCGAACAGGGTGATCACGATGCCGTAGAACACCAGCGGCTGCGCCCATTCCGTCTGGCGGCGAAACGTCAGTCGCAACTCGCGCTGAAAGATGGCGAAGGCCGCGTTCATTTACAGATCGATGATCCGGTGCGGTGCGACGCGGTCCGGCAAGGCCTGATGCGTCGTCAGGATCGCAGCACCGCCGCGGGCTTCGTGTGCGGCCAGCAGATCGGCGACCAGCGGCAAGGCTTCGACATCCAGGCCGGCCAGCGGTTCGTCGATCAGCCACAGCCGCGCAGGCGACACGATCAGGCGTGCGATGGCCGCGCGACGCTTCTGCCCGGTCGACAGCAAGCGGCTTGGCCGGCTGCGGCTGCGGCCGACCAGGCCCATGCGTTTGAGCGCATCGGCCACGCCCGTATCCGGCAGGTCATTGAGCTTGCACCAGAAGCCGAGGTTCTCCTCGGCACTGAGGCCCGGATTGAGTCCGTTCCGGTGTCCGACCCAGACCAGTGTCGCCAGCCGTTCGACCCCGCCCAGGGCTGGCGCGCGCACCCCGGCCAGGGTTTCGAGCAGGCTGGTCTTGCCGGCACCGTTACGCCCCCGCAGCAACAGACGCTCCCCGGCGACGAGCTTCAGGCTCAGCTGCTCGATCAACACACGGTCGCCTCGCGCAACCGACAGGTCACGGGCGTACAGGAGGATGTGGGGTTCCGGGCCGGACATGATGCCGCGATCAGCCGTCCGAGCGGCAAGGCCGCTTCGATACCGCGACGCATGCTGTCGAGCGTGTCGCTGCATGATCAGGCGCGGAGTCTGGTGCCCGAGGCCGGACTCGAACCGGCACGACCTTGCGGCCACAGGATTTTAAGTCCCGTGCGTCTACCGATTTCGCCACTCGGGCAGACCCTCTGACAGACACTACTGAATAGCCGGTCCGACCGGTGTCAGAATAACCGCTGACCGCAGACCTGTCGCTCAAGCCTTGGGCCAGCCGACATGCAATGGAGGCTAGGGCGGGAATCGAACCCACGTACGCGGCTTTGCAGGCCGCTGCATGACCACTCTGCCACCTAGCCGCACGTTGCAATGAACATCGGCCCCATAAGCCAAAAAACCCCGCGATTACGCGAGGTTCAGGCAAAACTGGAGCGGGAAACGAGATTCGAACTCGCGACCTCAACCTTGGCAAGGTTGCGCTCTACCAGCTGAGCTATTCCCGCAAAACGGACGCGCATTGTAGCGTTCGGCGAACCGCTGTCAAGCAGTATCCGCCCCGCCGAGCCGCTTGATAATGCGGCGCTTCTGTCAGGCCGCAGCGGAGACCTCAGGAAGCATCCTTCATCATCGGCCAGGCGGCGCGCAGGTACACCAGCATCGACCAGATCGTCAGCGCCGCCGCGACCCAGAGCAAACCCAGGCCGATCGTGTAGATCGGAATGCCGAAAAACGGGGTGCCCCACAACAGCATGCCAATCGCCGTCATCTGGAAGCCAGTTTTCCACTTGCCGATCCAGTTCACCGCGACGCTGGTGCGTGAACCCAGCTCGGCCATCCATTCACGCAGCGCCGATACCGTGATTTCGCGACCGATGATCACCGCACAAAGAAACATCAGTTCTCCACCCGGCCGCTCGTGCAGCAATACGATCAGGCTTACCGCGACCAGCAGCTTGTCGGCGACCGGATCGAGGAAAGCACCGAACTTGGAGGTCTGACCCCAGCGCCGCGCCAGCCAGCCGTCCAGCCAGTCGGTGATGCCGGCCAGGGCGAACACCACGGTGGCCCAGTGTCCGCGCTGCGGCAGATCGGTCAGAAAAAGACCGAACACGATCGGAATGGCTGCGACTCGGGCGATCGTCAGCGCCAATGGCAGATTGATATTCATTCAGACGGAGGCCAGTTGAAGTCACCAGCGTAGTCTAAAGTGACTGGCGCAGGAACGGACCCGAGTGTCGACTGCGACAAACCGCTTTCAATGGAAATGCGCATAGATTCGTTCGGCGAGGCGGCGGCTCAAGCCATCGACGCGCGCCAGGTCGTCCACGCCCGCGCCCTTGATCTGCGAGAGACCTCCGAAAGCCTGCAACAAGGCGCGACGACGCGACGGCCCGAGCCCCTCGATGGTTTCCAGCCCCGAGGTCGTACGGGCTTTCTCGCGCCGGCCGCGATGTCCGGTGATCGCGAATCGATGAGCCTCGTCGCGAATGCGCTGAATCAGATGCAGCGCCGGCGAGTCCGGCGCCAGACGCAGCGGCGATTCGCGCTCGGGCAGCAACAGTTCCTCCAGACCCGGCCGACGCGTCGGCCCCTTGGCAATGGCGACGACCCGCAGGTTCACGAAGTCCACTTCTTCCAGCGCTTCCAGCGCGGCGCTCAACTGCCCTCGTCCTCCGTCGATGAACAGCACATCGGGCGCCTGAACCTCACCGCGCTTGACGCGTGCGAATCGCCGCAGCACCGCCTGCCGGATGGCCGCGTAGTCGTCGCCGGGGGTAATGCCGTCGATATTGAACTTCCGGTAGGCCGACTTGAGCGGCCCTTCTTCGTTGAAGACCACGCAGGAGGCCACAGCCAGTTCCCCACGCGTGTGGCTGATATCGAAGCATTCGAGCCGGCGTGGGACCCCATCGAGATCCAGTGCGTCCCGCATTTCGAGCAGGCGCTGATCCATGCTGGCGGCCTCCGCCAAATAGGCGGACAGCGCCTGCTCCGCGGTTTGCAAGGCCATCGCCATCAACCGCTGTTTGGCGCCACGTTGCGGTTCGCTGACACGTACCCGACGTTTCGCGCGCGCGCTGAGCGCTTCTTCGAGCCCGAGCTCGTCGTCCACCGCGTGGCTGATCAGAATCTCGGGCGGAATCGGGGGTTCGCTGTAGTGCTGGCTGATGAAGCTGTCGATCAGCTCGACGGCGTCGGTGCCCTGCGGATGTTTTGGGAAGAAGCTGCGGTGCCCGAGATTGACGCCATCGCGCACCGTCACCACCACCAGGCAGGCATGTGCGGCATGCGGCACACAGGCGACGACGTCGATGTCGGCCGCGCCGCCGGTAATCGCACGGTTTTCGCGCACACGCTTGAGTGCGCCCAGCTGATCGCGCAGACGCGCCGCGTGCTCGAACTCCTGCGTTTCGGCGGCCCGCACCATCTCGGCTCCGAGCTCACGGACCAGCTCGTCGCTCTTGCCTTCGAGCAGGCGCATGCCGTTGCGCACATCACGGGCGTAGTCCTCGGGCGAGATCAGGCCCACGCACGGCGCCGAGCAGCGCTGAATCTGGTGTTGCAGGCAGGGCCGCGTGCGATGTGCGAAGTAGCTGTCGCGGCACGGTCGCAGGTGAAACAGCTTTTGCAGCGTCGCCAAGGTGTCCTTGACGCTGCCGGCACTGGGAAATGGTCCCAGATAGCGGTCCTTGCCGACCTTGCTGCCGCGGTAGTAACTGATCCGCGGGTACTCGTGGTCGGAAAAGCGCAGATACGGGTAGCTCTTGTCGTCGCGGTAGACGACGTTGTATCGCGGACCTTGCGACTTGATGAGGTTCGATTCGAGCAGCAGCGCTTCGTCCTCGGTCCCGGTGACGGTGACTTCGACGTGATGGATCTGGTCCACCATGGCCTCAATGCGAGGATCGCCCGAGGCGCGCAGGAAATAGCTGGAAACCCGCTTCTTGAGGTTGCGCGCCTTGCCCACATACAACAGCTCGCCGGCCGCGTCGTACATTCTGTAGACGCCCGGGCGAGCAGTGAGTTGGGAGAGAAACGCTTTCGGATCGAAGGCGCCGGTCGACGCGGTCATCTGCCTAGGATAGTCGTGCGCCGACGTGCAATCTACGCCTCGGATGCGCGCCGTTGCCGCTGGCTTCGAATCATCCGGTGGCAACGGCGGTATTGACGTCGTCGAGAATGCCGTAGCGCATTGCCACCCGAATCAGTTCCACATCGTTGTTGACGCCGAGCTTCTCGAACAGCCGAGATCGATAGGTGCTCACCGTCTTGGGCGACAGACACAGACGATCCGAAATCTCCTGGGTCGAGTAGCCGCGCGTGAACATCAGCATCACCTGCATTTCACGCTGCGACAGCCGGTCGAACGGGGAGCCACCGCTTCCGCCCTTGACCAGGGCCGCGGCCAGATTGCCGGCCACGGAGGCGGCGACATAGTGACCACCCTGCGAAACCCGCCGGATCGCGGTAACCACTTCGTCCGCCGCCGCATCCTTGCTGAGGTAACCTGCCGCACCGATCGACAGCAGGCGGCTCGGATAGGGTTCGTCGATATGCATGGTGACGGCGATCACCTTGATCTCCGGCGCCCGCTGCAACAGCCGGCGCGTCGCTTCGAGTCCGCCGATTCCTGGCATGTTAATGTCCATCAGGACTATCGCAGGCCGATGGTTGCGCGCCAGTTCCAGCGCCTCCTCACCCGAGGAGGCCTCTGCGACCACGACAATGTCGGGGTGGGCCTCAAGCACGTGACGCAGTCCAGCGCGCACGAGTCGGTGATCGTCCACCAACATCACGGTTATCAGCGATGCCCCCGATCGATCACGTGGGAACACGCGATGCAAAATGTCATCCTTCATCGCTATGTTGATCCTTTCCCCAAACGGAAAGTCGTCTTGAACCGCAAGCTCGCCCTTCTGGCTGCCTATGCCGCCTTCGGACTGACCTCGGCCTGTGCTGACGGGCTCCGCCCTGAACCCCTGCACTCGACGAATACGATCAACATCCCGGTTAATCGCCAGTCTCCATTCTACGCTGAAGATCGCCGTCGTTTGTCGGCTGTGAAGCGCCGTACACCAGTTGTTCACGCCAAAAACGTCATTTTGTTTGTCGGCGACGGTATGGGCATCCCCACGATCACGGCCGCGCGTATCCGTGCTGGACAACTGGCCGGCGGCAACGGTGAAGACCATTCCTTGTCGTTCGAAGCGTTCCCATCCCTGGGTCTGATCAAAACCTACGAAGTCAATCAGCAGACCGCGGACTCCGCCGGCACCGCCACCGCGATGATCACCGGGGCCAAGACCAAGGCCGGAATGCTCAGCGTGGCGCCGGATGTGGAACTGGGTGATCCCCACGCCTGCACGCCACAGCATGCGTTGACCACGCTGTTCGAAGTCGCCGAGCAGGCGGGCCTTGCGACAGGCCTGGTTACCACCGCGCGACTGACGCACGCCACACCGGCGGCGATGTATGCGCACAGTCCGCACCGCAACTGGGAAAACGACAGCCAGGTGCCACAGGGCAGCAATTGCCGCGACATCGCGCGCCAGCTGGTCGAGTTCGCGCCGGGCGACGGGCTGGATGTCGCGCTGGGCGGCGGTCGCGCGCAATTCCTGCCGCAAACGGTCGGAGGCAAGCGCTTGGACGGTCGCGACCTCGAAGCACAATGGCGCCAGCGCTATGGTTCTGACGGACAGGTGGTGAACGATGCGGAAACGCTCAAGGCAAGCGCAGTCACACGCTCATCCCATCTGCTGGGTTTGTTCACGGCATCGCATGTGCCCTACGTGGAGGATCGGCCGCCCACGGTACCGAGCCTGGTGGACATGACCGAAGCTGCGATCTTGCGTCTGCAGGCAAACGACAAGGGCTTCGTGTTGATGGTCGAAGCCGGTCGGATCGATCACGCGCACCACGCCGGCAATGCATATCGCGCACTCGCGGAAGCCATCGAATTGTCCGCTGCGGTCGAACGTGCGCTGGCAATGACGGACCCGGCCGACACGCTGATACTCGTGACGGCCGACCACAGCCACACGCTGATGATCACCGGCTATCCCACACGCGGGAACCCGATCCTCGGCAAAGTGGTGTCGAACGATGCTCACGGCAATCCGCGAACGGAGCCGTCGCTGGCGCTGGATGGCAAGCCATACACCACCTTGTCCTACGTCAACGGCAACGGCTACGCCGAGCACCGCTCGCCGGATGCGGACGACGAACCCGAAGACGAGGTGATTCTGGCGGCCAGCGGCCGCCGGCTCGGCCTCGATGTCGACACCGAAGCTCCGGACTATCATCAGGAAGCCTTGGTGCCGCTGCGCGCCGAAACCCACGGCGGAGAGGATGTCGCGGTGTTTGCGACCGGTCCGGGCGCCGCCTGGATCCACGGAGTGCAGGAGCAGAGCTATCTGTTTCAGGTGATGGCGACGGCACTGGGATTCGAACTGCCGGAACCTCTGCCGGCGAATTCGACACCTTAGGAATCGCCAACGAAAAAGGCCCGGAAAGTTTCCGGGCCTTTTTCTTCCAATTGAGTACGGAACTCAGTGGAACTGCTCTTCCTCGGTGGAGCCGGTCAGCGCCGTGACCGAGGACGTGCCGCCCTGAATCACGGTGGTGACGTCGTCGAAATAACCGGCGCCAACTTCCTGCTGGTGCGATACGAAGGTATAGCCCTTGTCGCGCGCCGCGAACTCCGGCTCCTGCACCATGTTCACGTAGTGCTTCATGCCTTCGCCGCGCGCGTAGTTGTACGCCAGCTCGAAGGTGTTGTACCAGTTGGTGTGGATACCGGCCAGGGTGATGAACTGGAACTTGTAGCCCATCTCCGAGAGCTTGTCCTGGAACACCGCGATGGTCTTGTCGTCGAGGTTCTTCTTCCAGTTGAAGCTGGGCGAGCAGTTGTAGGCCAGCAGCTGGCCGGGGTTTTCCTTGCGCACCGCATCGGCGAATTCCTTGGCGAAACCGAGGTCCGGCGTGCCGGTCTCGCACCACACCAAGTCCGCATACGGCGCATAGGCGACACCCCGCGAGATCGCCTGCTCCAGACCGTTCTTGACGCGGTAGAAGCCTTCGTTGGTACGCTCGCCGAGCAGGAACGGCGCATCGTTCGGATCGTGATCCGAGGTCAGCAGATTGGCCGCTTCGGCGTCAGTACGCGCCAGCACGATCGACGGCACACCAAGCACGTCGGCCGCCAGGCGGGCCGCCAGCAACTTCTGTACGGCTTCGCCGGTCGGCACCAGCACCTTGCCGCCCATGTGACCGCACTTCTTCACCGCGGCCAGCTGATCCTCGAAGTGCACGCCCGCGGCACCGGCCTGGATCATGTTCTTCATCAGCTCATAGCCGTTGAGCACACCACCGAAACCGGCTTCGCCATCGGCGACGATCGGCAGGAAGAAGTCCTTGGCGTCCTCGTCCTTGATCTTGCCGTCACAGATGCCCTTCCACTGAATCTCGTCAGCGCGCTGGAAGGTGTTGTTGATGCGGCGAACCATCGTCGGCACGGAGTTGTACGCATACAGCGACTGGTCCGGGTACATGGTTTCAGAGGTGTTGCCGTCCGCGGCGACCTGCCAACCGGACAGATACACGGCTTCCAGGCCGGCCTTGGCCTGCTGCATCGCCTGCCCTGCGGTGATCGCGCCGAATGAATTGACATAGCCCTTCTTGGCCGTGCCGTTGACGAGTTCCCAAAGCTTCTCGGCGCCACGCTTGGCCAGGGTGTATTCGGTTTTCAGGCTACCGCGCAGGCGAACCACGTCCGCTGCGGTGTAACCACGCTTGACACCTTTCCAGCGGGGATTGGTCGCCCAATCCTGCTCCAGGGCCTTGATCTGCTCGTCGCGGGAATTACTCATATTAAAGAAGAACCTCTGTCAGTCAAAAAAATCCGGGTGGAAAGTCATCACTCAAGTATTCGGGAGCATTCCTTGACCGTGGATGACACGGCCGCGGCTGCCCCACTCGTTTTGAATCGCGTAACTGGCACGCGAAAAGCCGTCAAACAGCGTCGCAGAGACGACCGTACTGCTGGATTGAATTCAATGGTCTGACGGCACTTGAACTCGAATGCCGTGGTGGTGCCCAGCGGTGCCGTCAAATTGAGCAGGCCTGCGCGGCCCGCAGGCTGGCGCTGACTGAATGGAACGGCCTCTGGCCTGGAGTTGCATGCCAGACTCGAAACAAAGTCGAACCCGGGACGGGTCGGATCAGCTGATTTCGTTTCGGGGCGCAACTCGCCCATCCGCAGACTCCGTACTCAATCGTAGGGGGCGCGAATATACCGAAGCGGTCTCTACGACGCAATGCAACATAGCTACGACGAGGGGCGGAGCCGGCGCTGCGCAAACGCCCGAAAGCCTGTCAGCTCGGCGTCGGACGCAAACTGAAATTCTCAGTCGGTGTGGATCGCCTTGTCCGAAACCACGATCCCGTCCTGGTCCGCGTATAGCCAGGCGCCCGGCGAAAAGCTGACGTTGGCAAATGTCAGCACGCGATCCCGTTGCGCGCCGTGTAAGCCTTTTTCACTCTTTCGCGGATGCAGGCCCAGCGCCTTGATCCCCAGATCGCACTGCTCCAGTTCGCTCGAATCACGGACGCAGCCAAACACCACGATGCCCGCCCAACCATTCTTGACACCGAGCACGCCGAGGTTGCCGCCGACCAGCGCGCAACGGTCCGACCCTCCGCCGTCGACCACCAGCACGCGGCCCTCGCCCGGCTCTGCAAGCATCGCCCGGACCTCGGCGTTGTCCTCGAAGACTTTCAGCGTGGCGACCGGCCCGTGAAAGGCGATGCGTCCACCGAAATCCGCAAACACTGGCTGACAGACCTGCGCCTCGGGATGCGCATCGGATAGATCGGTGGTGGCAAAGCTCATAGATAGTTCCTGTATTGGTTCTTGGAAAGAATGGGTATCGCGATCCAGTAAAGGGTGATGCCGGCAAATGCTGCAAGCGTCCATCCCGGCAGCGATACACCGATGAATTGGGCATCGATGATTGCGCAGTTGCCATCGCCGCTGAGCACTGTGGTCACCACCTGCTTGAGTGGCAACACATCCATCAGATAATCCAGCGTCGGACCGCAGGCTGGCACCTGGTCCGGTGGCAGCCCCTGCAACCAGACATGTCGCGCGGCGATACCGGCGCCTGCCAGTGACGTGAGCATGCCCAGAACCGAATAGAAACCCCGTGCGCCGCCTCCACGTGGGGCGTGCACGGCCGCCACGAAAAACACCAGTCCGGTCGCGATCATCGCAACGCGCTGAAAGATGCACATCGGACAGGGTTCCAGGCCTTGGTAGACCTGCAGGTACAGCGCGAAAGCCATGGCCGCGGCACACACGACGAAGCCGAGTAATGCCAGCCTACGGTAGGGAATCGTCATCGGGCGCCGTGTCGATCGAACAGTGAAGAGAAGTCGCCACGCAATGTAGCGGCCGACGCACGCAGTCGCAATGCGGCTTGCAAGGCCGTGACGGTCTGTGCTCCCCTTTGGCGATCAGGGAGACCAGAACATGGACAAGAGATGACCCATCTCGAATGGCCGGACTACGTCACGATCGCGGTTTATTTTCTGATCACGGCCGCGATCGGATTTTCCGTCAGTCGCCGCAAGACCACATCCGAGGATCTGTTTCTGGCAGGGCGCTCGCTGGGGCCGGCGGCGGTCGGCTTTTCGCTGTTTGCCTCGAACATCTCATCGGACACCCTGGTCGGACTGCCCGGCGCCGCCTATCAGACCGGGATTTCTGCAGCCAATTACGAATGGATGGCGGGCCTGGTCCTGATCTTCGCCGTGTTCCTCGTACTGCCTGCCCTGATGCGCTCCAAGGCGCAGACGATGCCGGAGCTGATGGGTGCCCGCTTCGACCGGCGGATGCGTCTGTATCTGTCGGCGATCACGCTGTTCCTGTCGATCGTGCTCGATACGGCGGGCACGCTCTACGCAGGGAGCCTCATCACCACGACCTTCCTGCCTCATCTGAACATGACCGAGGTGTGCTACGCGATCGCCCTGTTCGCGGCCGTGTACACCGCCGCGGGCGGTCTGCGCGCAGTGGTGTACACCGACTTCATGCAGGCCATCGTGCTGCTGTTCGGGTCAGGCTGTCTGGCCTACATCGTGTTCGGCAAGTTCGACTTCTCGTGGGCCAAGGTCACCGCCGAAATTCCGGGTGACAAGCTGTCGCTGATCCGCCCGATCGACGATCCCGGCGTGCCCTGGTTGGGGCTGGTCACCGGCCTTCCGATCGTAGGCTTCTACTACTGGACGATGAATCAGTACGTCATCCAGCGAGTCTTCGGTGCCCGCGACCTCAGGACCGCCGGCCGCGCCTCGCTGATCGCTGCAACTCTGAAGTTGCTGCCGTTGTTCCTGATGGTTCTGCCTGGCGCGATGGCGATCAAGCTTCTGCCCGATCTTGAACACGCCGATCAGGTGTTCCCACGCATGGTGGCGGAGTTCACGCCGACAGGTCTCACCGGGCTGATTGTCGCCGGCATCATCGCCGCACTGATGTCCACCTGCTCATCCACGCTCAATTCCTCAGCGACACTGATCACGCTGGACTTCGTCCAGCCGCACAAACCGCAGTGGTCCAGCGAAAAACTGGCCTGGTTCGGTCGTATCACCACCATCGTCGTGGCCCTGATCGCCGCCACCTGGGCGCCGATGATCCAGCATTTCTCGGGACTGTGGGCCTACCTGCAGCAGATTTTCGCGTTCGTGGCCTCGCCGCTGGTGGCGGTGTTCCTGTACGGACTGCTGTCGACCCGGCTGGGTTCCAGGGCGGCGTTCCGTGGCCTGGTCAGCGGACACGTTTTCAGCGCCCTGCTGTTCATCCCGTTTCTCAAGGATTGGGTTCCGATCCACTTCACCATCGTCGGCGGCGTGATCTTCGCCGCGACCGTCCTGCTGACGGCGATGTGGGCGTGGATTCTCGGTGATGCGGATCGTCCGGCACCCGGCGATGCACACATTGCCGTGTTCGCGCGACAGGGCCTGGAGCGGATCACTATGGACGTGAAGATCGGCGCCTTCACCATCATCGCGGTGATCGCGGTGATCCTGTACCTGTTTCGATAGGCGCCAAAGCCGTCCGCCCGGAATCACCGGCACCCGCTTCACAGAGGATTCAGTGCGCGCCTGCACACTGCGGATCATCGAATGATCCATATGAGAGGAGCGGCGCTATGAAAACGATCATGGCGGCCAGCGGGATGATTCTGATGCTGTCATCGGGCCTTTGGCTGTCGGCCTGCAACACCATTCAGGGTGCCGGTGAGGATCTGGAAGCCGGCGCGGAAACCGTGCAGGAATGCGCCAATGAAGACGGTGACGGGTGCGACAAGTAAGCAGGCAAGCACCTCGATGAAAAAGGCCGGAACGCGAAGTTCCGGCCTTTTTCATGACCGCAGCCATCAGGCCGCGACGACGGGAATCTTGCCGATCATCGCTTGCCACTTCTTCGGACCGGTCTGGTGCACCGACTCTCCGCTGGAATCCACCGCCACGGTGACGGGCATGTCTTCCACCTCGAACTCGTAGATCGCCTCCATGCCGAGGTCCTCGAAGCCGACCACCCTGGCCGACTTGATCGCCTTGGACACCAGATAGGCCGCACCACCGACCGCCATCAGATAGGCGCTCTTGTGCTTGCGGATCGCCTCGATCGCGACCGGGCCGCGTTCTGCCTTGCCGACCATCGAAATCAGGCCGGTCTGCGCCAGCATCATTTCGGTGAACTTGTCCATGCGCGTCGCCGTGGTCGGGCCGGCCGGGCCGACAGCCTCGCTGCGCACCGGGTCGACCGGCCCCACGTAGTAGATCACACGATTGCGGAAATCCACCGGCAGCGATTCGTCCTTGGCCAGCATGTCCTGAATGCGCTTGTGCGCGGCATCGCGGCCGGTCAGCATCTTGCCGTTGAGCAGCAGAATCTGGCCTGGCGTCCAGCTGGCGACCTGCTCGGGCGTCAGGGCATCCAGATTCACGCGTGTGGCGACCTCGGTGTTGGCTTCCCAGGTCACCTGCGGCCAGTCTTCCAGCTTCGGCGTCGGCAGCACGGCCGGACCGGTACCGTCCAGATGGAAATGCACGTGGCGCGTCGCCGCGCAGTTCGGGATCATCGCCACCGGCAGGTTCGCCGCGTGGGTCGGGTAATCCAGCACTTTTACATCCACCACCGTGGTCAGGCCTCCGAGCCCCTGTGCACCGATGCCCAGCGCATTGACCTTCTCGTAGAGTTCCAGACGCAGTTCCTCAGCCCGATTCGCAGGCCCGCGCTCGATCAGCTCCGAGATGTCCACTGGCGCCATCAGCGATTCCTTGGCCAGCAGCATCGCCTTTTCCGGCGTGCCACCGATGCCGATGCCGAGGATTCCGGGCGGGCACCAGCCGGCGCCCATGGTCGGCAGCATCTTGAGCACCCAGTCCACGACCGAATCCGAAGGATTGAGCATCACCATCTTCGACTTCGCCTCGGAGCCGCCGCCCTTGGCCGCGCAGATCACTTCGAGCTCGTCGCCGGGCACGATCTCGTAATGGATCACCGCCGGCGTGTTGTCCTTGGTATTGCTGCGCCTGCCGGCCGGGTCGGCCAGCACCGAGGCACGCAGCTTGTTGTCCGGATCGTTGTAGGCGCGGCGCACGCCCTCGTTGACCATGTCCTCGACCGACAGCGTCGACTCCCAGCGCAGGTTCATGCCCACTTTCAGAAACACCGTGGCGATGCCGGTGTCCTGGCAGATCGGCCGGCGGCCTTCGGCGCTCATGCGTGAGTTCGTCAGGATCTGGGCGATCGCATCCTTCGCCGCAGGATTCTGTTCGCGCTCATAGGCGCTGCCGAGCGCCTGGATGTAGTCGAGCGGGTGGTAGTAGCTGATGTACTGGAACGCGTCAGCAATGGACGCGATGAAATCTTCCTGGCGGATCGTGGTCATGTTCGGCTAGGTGTCTGTCGTCGGAAAAAGCGCGCAAATGCTACTACCACATTCATCGGAGCGCGACGCACGCCGTTTTGCGCCGTCGGCCAAC